>DATHUY010000159.1 GCA_035461765.1 Longimicrobiales bacterium | reverse complement strand
GGTCTGCGGATCGCGCGTGGTCGTGACGCCGTAGGCGAGGTTCGCGAGATAGATCCAGGGGCGGTTCCAGTGCATGCCCCAGAGGTTCCACATGTGCGCGTGCGTATCGACGAAGCCGGGCACGATCGTCTTCCCGGTCACGTCGATCACTTGTGCATCGGCCGGCGCGGAGCCGCGCGGGCCGACACTCACGATGCGGTTGTTGCGCACGAGGACATCGGCGTTCTCGATGATCTCCGTACCGCGCATCGTCACGGCGCGCGCGCCGCGCAGCAGCACGGTGCCCTGCGGGATGTCGCGCTGCGCTGCGATCTCGATGCGGCGCTCGTCCGGGCGATAAGCGGTCGGACTCGCGTCGGCGGCGTCGAGGTCGTACGTGACGAATGCGTTGCCGATCGACCAGTGCACGCTACGGCCGTCACTGCCCCACGACGCGAACTCGCCGCCGATGTCGCTCAGCCGGCGGACGGGCATCGCGGCGCTGTCCGGTGCGCTCACCATGACGGTCGGTGCGGTCGCGCCGGTCTTCGCGACGTGGACCGTGTAGACGTGGCCGTTCGCGACGGCGAGCGCGAGGTCGCCCTGCGGCGCCATCATGACGAAGTCAGCGCTCGCCATGGGTACGCCCGGCTCGCGGCTGAAGTCCGTCCTCGGCATGACCAGGTCCGAGTATCGCGAATACTCGTACGGTCCCAGCGTGACGGGCAGCCGCCATGTCACACGCAGGTGCTGCTTCAGATCCGTGTTGTCCCAGCGCGTCGAGGACAGTGCGAGCGTCGGCGGCTGGTAACCGGGCATGCCGGGCTCACCGACAGCCGGTGTCGGACCGTAGCTGTAGATACGGTCGGGATCCGCCGTGAAGTGAGGACGCAGGCGACCGTTCGTCGGACCGACGACCGCGATGTCGCCGCCGCCGGCCGGCAGCCAGACGAACTCCGCGGCGAGGCCATCGAAGACGAACGGGTCCACGGCCTCGCGCAGGTCGCGCGCCGCCGCACGCATGGCGACGATGCGGTTGCCGTCAGGGGACCACGCCGGCTGCTGGTAATACGCCGGGACGCGTGTGAGACGGGTGGCGTTTCCGCCCGCGGCGGGAACGCGCATGATGTGGCCCTGCTGGTCGTCCCACGTCACGAACGCGATGTGATTGCCGTCCGGTGACCACGTCGGGTAGTACTCGCCGACCTCCTGGCGTGTCACGCGGCGCGGCGTGCCGGCCGGCAGGTCCATGACGTACAGGCGGTCGAGCGCCGTGAACGCGACGCGACGGCCGTCCGGCGATGTCACTGGATCGCGGATCTGCTTCACCGTGAACGTCGGTGTGTCCTCGATCCGATACTCGAACTTCAGCTCGGGACCGATCGCCACGTCCGCCGGTGCGGAGAAGGGGATCGCGGCAGGGTCACTGCCATCGACCGGCACGCGCCAGAATCCGCCGCCGTACGAGATGACGATCGTGCGCGAGTCCGGCGTGAAGGAGTAGCCGGGCAGCACGTCCATGCTCGCGACCGACTCCTGGTCGTCGCGCTGAATCGGATACGCCAGCCAGTGCTCCTCGCCTGTCTCCATGTCGCGCAGGCGCAGGCCGGTATCGGCATCGTGACGCGATGCGTACGCGAGCAGACGGCCGTCGGGTGAGATCGCGGGTCGGAACGCTGAGCCGTAGCGCGCACTCATCGACGTGCTCGTGCCGGTCTCGCGGTCATACACCGCGAGCTGGTACTGCGGCAGGATCGCGTTGTACTGCCACGCGCCGTTGCGGTGCGCATACCACACGTAGCGCGGATCCGGACCGAACGCGGCGCCGAGCATGCGCTGCGCTGCGGGGCCGCGGGCCATCTCCAGGCCGCGTCCGCCGTTCACATGATAGAGCCAGATCTTCTCGAGGCCCGTCATGCCACTGCGCGAGACCGCGATGTACTGGCCGTCCGGTGTCCACTCCGGCGAGGAGTAGGCGACCTCGCGGCCGTGTGTGAGCTGACGCAGTCCGCTGCCGTCCGCGTTCGCGAGCCACACGTTCTCGTCGCCGCTGCGGTCGGAAACGAAGACGATGCGCCGGCCGTCGGGGCTGAAGCGCGGCTGCATGTCATGCGCGATCCCGCTCGTGATACGGACGGCGGTGCCGCCCGCGATCGGCATCGTGTAGAGGTCGCCCAGCAAGTCGAACGCGAGCGTGCCGCCGTCGGGACTCACGTCCACCGACATCCACGTACCACTCGTGGCGGTGAAGCGGGCGCTGCGGGCGGCCTCGAGCGGCAGGCCCCACGCCATCGTGTCGGTCGAGATCGACCGCTGCGCCTCCAGGTGTGCGGCGGGGGTCAGGCCCAGCAGAACGGCTGCACAGGCCGGAAGGGTCTTCATGAAACGCATGGAACGGCTCCGGGAGAAAGGGCACGATACATGGCGATGCGACACGGGGCCTCAGGGGCGGATGCTTCAGCTTCGCGGCTGTGGCCGGGATGTAAAGGGACGGTCGGAAGGCAAGAACCGTAATGGATAGAATAGCTTCCGGGTGGCCGTTCGGAAAAGGGCGCCGGGTCGGAATCGGTGTCAGCGTACGCGAACGGCCGCGCAGCTGATGCAATAAGGCGATTTCGGGGTGCGACGGATGCGTTGCTCAGATTGTGCTGCATGGCGTGGACGTGGCGCGGGTCGCGGACCAGGTTGCGCCGCTACAAATGTGCACGTTGGAGGGGGAGGTCCATCAGGATCTTGTAGCGCCGCAAAACGGGCTCGCCCGGCAGAATGGTTTTCAAGGGAGAATTTAGCCGCGCAACGAACTGCGCGGTGAGGTGCTCCGACCTCCCGCCGAACGTTGCGTCGCAAGTCCGGCTCGCGGCTACCGGTGCGATCCGGCTCGTGGCTACCGCCAGCGACGATCTATCGTCGCACGTAGCGGCGCAGGGTACGGGGCCCGACTTCGGCACCGTAAATGTTACCGAGCGCGTCCACAGCCACGCCCTCGGCGCCGCTCGTCGCGGACGCGTCCGGGTCCGGCTCGGGGTCCGGTATGAACGCGGTCACGCGGCCGTCCGTCGCACTGCCGATGTATATGCCGCGGCGCCAGCCGGGATTGCGGCGCGTGTTCGATTCCGAGTCTGTGGCATAGAGCACATCGTTGGAATCGATGAACAGTCCGCTCGGCCGGCCGAACTGCGTCCACGTGCCCAGGTGGTTGCCCTGCTGATCGAAGATCTGGATGCGACTGTTGCCGCGATCGCCGACGAACAGGCGGCCCTGTGAATCCATGGCGAGCGCGTGCGGATCGCGGAACTGCCCGTCGGCTTCTCCGGTCGTGCCCCACTGCATGAGGAAGCGGCCGTCAGGCGAGAACTTCATGATGCGATTGTTGCCGCCCGTGCCGTGGCCATCGGCGACGAAGATGCTGCCATCGGGCGCGACCAGCACGTCGGACGGCTGGTTGAACACGTCGGGGCCGTCGCCGGCGACGCCCTTCCGGCCGAGCGTCATCAGCAGCCCACCCTCGGGGCTGAACTTGTAGATGACATGGCCGACGCCCTCCGGGATGTCGCCGATGCCGGTCGCGTCCGTCACCCACACGTTGCCCGCACGATCGACGTACATGCCGTGCGGCCACGCGATCATCCCCGCACCGAAACTCTTCAGCAGCCGACCATCGAGATCGAACTGGAGCACGGACGCAACGTCATCGCGGCCGACACAGCTGTTCTGACCGCAACGCTCGGCGACCCACAGCGTGCGGCCGTCAGGACCCGGGAAAACGGCGCTCAGCGCACCCCACGTCCGACCTTCCGGGAGCTGGCCCCACGCCTCATCGGCCACACGGTAGGGATTGTCCTGGGCGCGCACGGCCTCGGGCACGACGACCAGCGCCGCCGTGAGGAGTACGGCCGTAACTGTCGCAAGCGCTCGCGGCTGAGACATCGAAGCGTGCTCCGGAGAAAACGTGGATGTCGGGGGGCGTACATTCTCAAGCTTGCCGGCGGGCGGCGCCCGGTCAAGTCGGACCGGGTCCGGCCGAGCCCTTCCGCCGGGCATAATGGCGACGCGCCTTGGCGCGATTGCCGCAGTCCTTCATGTCGCACCAGCGGCGGCTCCGATTGCGGCTCAGGTCCACGAAGAGCCATGCGCACGTGTCGTTGCCGCATCGCTTCACCCGCTCCAGCTCCCCGTCCACAAGCAGGTCGGCCGCCTCGTTCACGATCGGCCACAGCATCTGCGCAAGCGGCTCGTCGCCCGCCGCCCATGTCCAGCCACAGCACCGCTCGTCCCGCTCCAGGCGACGATACCGCATCCCCTCCTCCAGAAACGTGTTCAGCGACTCGACGTGCGCGTCCTCCGGCCGACCGGAGACAGCCACCGCCGTGAACACGCGATGGAGCGTGTCGCGCAGCTCGCGCGCCCGCTCGAGCACAGCGGCCGCTCGCGCCGGGGCCGCTGCAGCCATCGACCGCAGCTCGGCGGCCCGGCCGTCCCCGATCAGGTCCGTCCGCCGGGCGAACGTCACCAGGTCGTCGAACGTCCGGAGCCGTTCGCTCGGCGGCGCGCCTTCGATGCTGCCTGTATTGGCGAAATCGAGGGCAACACTCCCACCGACGAGCTCGAGGTCGTCCATGCTGGCCACAGCTGCCACCTTCCTCCCAACTGGACCACTATAACCAGTAAAACCCAATTGACTGGTTATAGTTCGGCGATTAGCTTAACCACCATAACGCTAAACGGTGGTTCCGAACAGGGGGAGGGGAGCATGAGGCAGGCAATGGCGGGGACACGGGTGGGCGTGGGTGGGCCGTCGGCGAGCATGCCGGGATCCGACGTAGCGACGCGGGAGCGCGCTGCGCCGGTGCCAGGGAGCGCGAGGCCGGATCTCGTGGTGCCGGCGCTCGAGAGCCGCGCCGCGGCAAGGCGGGGCGTACTCCTGAGTGCGGGGCGGTGGTGGCTGCGCCACTGGCTCCGGTATGCGGAAGTGGTGGGGGCGCAATGGCGGTGAGGGGTGAGGCGGGCCGGCTGCCCGTGGCGGCGGCGTTCGCGACGATCTACGTGGTGTGGGGCTCGACCTACCTGGCGATCGCGTATGCGGTGGAGACGATGCCGCCGTTTCTGACGATGGCCGCGCGCATGCTGCTGGCGGGCGGCGCGCTGTACGGGTGGTCGCGGTCACGAGGCGAGGCGTGTCTGACGGGTGCGGAGTGGCGGTGGGCGGCGGTGACGGGAGCGCTGCTGTTCCTGGGTGGCTACGGCGCGCTGGCCTGGGCGGAGCAGCGGATCGAGTCGGGAACGGCGGCGCTGCTCGGGACCACGTCGCCGCTGTGGCTGGTTCTGATCCAGTGGCAGCGGGGAGGTCGGCGCCCGTCGCCCGGAACGTGGGCGGGTCTGGTTCTGGGGATGGTGGGGGTGCTGCTGCTGATCGGGAGTCTCGAGGCGGGGTTGGCAGAGCTTCTGCCAGCGGCGGCGGTCCTGGTTGCAGCGTTCTTCTGGGCGGCCGGCTCGCTGCGGGCCTCGAAATCTCCGCTGACGGGCTCAGCGAGCCGGTCGGCCGGCGCGGAGATGCTGGCCGGCGGGGTGGTGGTGCTGGCTGCGGGGCTGCTGGTGGGCGAAGGGCCGGATGCGACTGCGGCAGCGTTTACTCTCCGGTCGGTCGGCGCGCTGGCCTATCTGGTGGTGTTCGGCTCGATCGCGGCGTTCTGCGCGTATCGCTGGCTGCTTCAGGAGCGGCCGCCAGCGCTCGTGGCGACGCATTCCTACGTCAACCCGTTCGTGGCGCTGCTGCTCGGGTGGATGCTCGCCGGCGAGTCGCTCGGTCCGAACGTGCTGCTGGCGGCGATCAGTATTGTGGGTGCGATCGCGCTGCTGCGTCGTGATCAGGTCGAGGGGGGCGCTGCGCGGGCGAAGGCCGAGCCATTGCCGAGCAGTGCCACGATGCCCGAAGCGACGTCGGTCTCGCGTGTCACGCCGTGGCGTCTTAGCTTGCGGCAGCTTCCCGTCACAGCGTCCGACCCGGTCACGCACCGTCCTCCATGTGCGAGGTGATATGCGACATCCGCTGCGCGCAGTCCTCATTGTCTTCGCTGCACTCGTCGTCCTTGCGCCCACGTCCGCTGTCGGGCAGGAGCGGGGGAATCCTGATGGCGAATGGAGATACTGGGGCGCGGACGCGTGGAGCTCGCGCTACTCGCCGCTCGACCAGGTCGACGCGACGAACTTCGCGCAGCTGGAGGTCGCATGGGTGTGGCGCGGCGACAATTACGGTCCGACGCCCGACAACATTCTCCGGGCGACGCCGACGTACATCGACGGCATCATCTACACGGTTGCCGGTGCGCGCCGCACGGTCGTGGCGATCGATCCGGCGACGGGCGAGACGCTGTGGACGTTCCGTGAGCCGCACACGAAGCGGTTCGAGCGATCGATGCGGCAGAACTACGGGAAGGGTGTCGCGTACGACGAGGTGGATGGGCGCGGCGTGATCTATGTCGTGACGCCCGCGTTCTTCCTGCACGCACTCGATGCGAAGACCGGCCGGCCCGTGGAATCATTCGGGCGGAGCGGCACGGTCGACATGCTGGCGGACCTCGGCTATCCGTACGATCCGGACTTCGGCATCACCGACTCTCTGAGCATCATCACGAACTCGTCACCGCCGATCGTCGTAAACGGTGTGGTCGTGGTCGGCAACTCGCACGAGCAGGGCTACTACCAGACGCGTCGCGAGAACGTCCCAGGACACATTCTCGGCTATGACACGCGCACGGGCAGACATCTGTGGAAGTTCAACGTGGTGCCCCCGCCGGGCGAGTTCGGTCACGACACGTGGGCAGACGATGCGTGGAAGCACACCGGCAACATCTCCGCGTGGGCGCCGCTGTCGGCTGATCTCGAGCGTGGCATCGTCTACATTCCGACGGACCCGCCGACGAACGACTACTACGGCGGTCATCGTCCGGGCAACACGCTGTTCTCGACGAGCGTGCTGGCGCTGAACGCGCGGACGGGCGAGCGCGTGTGGCACTTCCAGACGGTGCATCACGACATTTGGAACTACGACAATCCGACATCGCCGCACGTGCTGAACGTGACGGTGAACGGCCGCGAGGTACCGATCGTCGCGCAGACGACGAAGCAGGGCTTCACGTACGTGTTCAACCGCGAGACGGGCGAGCCTGTGTGGCCGATCGAGGAGCGACCCGTCCCGCAGTCGGATGTGCCGGGCGAGCGGACGTCACCGACGCAGCCGTTCCCCACACGGCCGGCCCCGTTCGAGATGCAGGGTCTCACGATCGACGACCTGATCGATTACACGCCCGAGCTTCGGCGCCTCGCGACGGAGCACGTCAGTCGCTTCCGTATCGGTCCGCTGTTCAATCCGCCGCTGCACCGCGACAACCCGGAGGGCCTGCGTGCCGCAGTGCACTGCCCCGGTGCGAACGGCGGCGCGAACATTCCGGGCGGCTCGGTGGTCGACCCCCAGTCGGGCATCCTCTACGTGGCATCGACGAAAGCGTGCAGTGCACCGGTGCTCGTGCCGGGCACGGAGCGCGATCCGGAGTCCAACATGGATCTCGTCACGAACGGTCCGGGTGGCGTTGGCGGTGTCGAAGGTCTGCCGCTCTTCAAGCCACCGTACGGTCGCATCACGGCGATCGACCTGAACACCGGCGAGACGCTCTGGTGGATCCCGAACGGCGACACGCCCGACAACGTGAAGAATCATCCCATGCTCCAGGGCATCGACATCCCGCGCACCGGCAAGGGCACGCATGCGACGGCGATCGTCACGAAGTCACTGCTGATGTACGGTGAAGGACGCGGCGGCGCGCCGCTGTTTCACGCGGTGGACAAGAAGACAGGTGAGGAAATCGCGACGGTGGAGCTGCCGGCGCCGACGAATGCTGCGCCCATGACGTTCCTGCACGATGGCAGGCAGTACATCGTGATGGCCGTCGGCAGCGGATCCCATCCCGGATCGCTGGTGGCGTTGCGACTGCCGTAGTCTTCGAGGGTGCCCGGCGAGCCGGTCCGGTCACACGCCGGGACCGGAGTCGTGCCGGGAGTATGCGGCGTTGACGGCGGCTACTGCACCGGCTGGAACCGGATTCGTTTCAGCGCATCGTCGGTGGCCGGCAGCTCGACGTCGCCCGCCGGATACTCGTTGATGCGGAGCAGATAGGCCATGACGCTCGTGTACTGCTCGCGCGACAGCCCGCCCGGGTTGTCCAGCGGCATGGCGTTGCGGATCTGGTCGAACAGGTCGAAAACGGAGCGGCCCTCCCACACCCGGAGGAACGTGGGGCCGCTGAATTCGGCCGGTCCATGGCAGTTGCCGCAGGTGCCGCTGAACACCGCCTCGCCGGCCTTCGCCTGCGCGGCCGTGTAGGCGCCCGCGGCGCTGCGACTGCTGTCCGACGGCGAGGCGGACTGGCCGGCGGTCGGCCCGGCGAACAGTGAAAACGCTGCAGCGACAGCGGTCATGCACAGCAGTCGACGATGTCCGGTGCGCGGGGCGCGGTCGGGTGTGGCCAACGGTTGTACCTCGTGTCGTGGAACATGCCGGTGAATCCGGCGGCGTAGTGACGCAGTCGAACTAGTAGCGGCCCGGCCTCGGCCGAGTCAAGCGTCGCGTCAACGGGAGAGCGTGGTGATCGATCGTCGTGAGTTCCTGAAAACGGCAGGGCTGGCCGCCGGTGCACTGGGCACATCGGCGACGCGGGTGGATGCGCTCGTAGCGGAGCGCCGTGCGCCGGCCGTGTCGACGCGCGCAGCGGATGTCGTGGTGATCGGCGCCGGCGCGTGGGGCGGCTGGACCGCGCTGCACCTGCAGCGCATGGGCGCGGTCGTGACGCTGGTGGACCAGTACGGTCCGGGCAACTCGCGCGCGAGCTCGGGAGATGAGACGCGCGGTGTGCGTACGGCGTATGGCGAGAAGGAGCAGTGGACGTGGTGGGCGAGCGAGGCGATCCGCCGCTGGACGAGCTTCGACGAGGAGTATGGTCGCGCCATGCGGATGCGGCTGTTCTTCCGCACGGGAGACCTCATCTGCCGCACCGCCATGGAGCCATTCCTGGAGACCACGCTCGCGACATGGCAGAAGTACGGCGTGCGCCACGACGTGCTGACAGGCGACGAGGCACGCTACCGTTATCCCGCCATGGAGCTCGGCGATGTCGAGGTCGCGCTCGTCGAGCATGACGCAGGCGTGGTGCGCGCGCGTCGCGCGTGCGAAGCAGTGGCGGAGGTATTCCGGCAGGAGGGCGGCACCCTCGTCACGGCGCGTGCAGAGCACGGCTCGCGGACGGGCGGACGGGCGGACGACATACGGCTCACGCCGGGCGGCGCCCTGGCAGGCGGCAATTTCGTGTTCGCGTGCGGGCCCTGGCTATGGAAGGTCTTCCCGGACGTGCTCGGCAACCGCATGCGCACGCCCCTCGGGCACGTCTACTACTTCGGCACACCCGTCGGCGATCAGCGCTTTACGTTCCCGAACATGCCCAGCTACAACTTCCCGGGCGTGACGGGCTGGCCGGCGCTCGGCCCCGACAACCGGGGCTTCCGCGTGCGCACCGGCGGGCGCGCACATGCAGATCCGGATACGGTCGAGCGCTGGATCGATCCGAAGGACTTTACCCGACCGCGCGATTTCCTGGCGCAGCGCTTCCCGCTCATCTCCGACGCGCCGCTGCTCGAGACGCGCGCCTGCCATTACGAGCTGAGCGTCAATCGCAACTTCATCATCGATCGCGCACCCGGATACGACAACGTATGGATCGCCGGCGCCGGCAATGCCGAGGGCTACAAGATGGGCCCGGTGGTCGGGGAGTACGTCGCCAACCGCGTGCTGGGCAATGCAACGGCCGGTGCGCTCGATGAGTCGTTCCGCATTCCCGTCGAGGAGTATCCGCCCCCAACCGGCTGACGAAGATCATCCGCCGTCGACCGGCTGACATGGGTGGCGCACAGTTTTCCGGAGTGCGTGACTCTTTTTCCCGGTGCATCGTTGTCAGGCCACGGCGCGCGCACGCACAGAATATCTGTAAGTCCTTGGGGCGCAGCCATTTATTCCCGTTGAGCGAATGCGTCCTGATTTTCCCGGCGATCGGCGCCGTTCATGCGTTGCGTGTCAGGCATGACAAGCTTTACGACGACGGATCTCGATGCGATCCTGCCGCGGATGGAAAGGCGGGCGGAGAACAGCCTGTTCCCGACCGAACGCGCGCGGATCCTGAATCTCGCCGGTGACCTGTGCTTCGATGCGGGTCAGCGCGAGCGCGCGCTCTGGTATTACGACCAGGCCATCGACATCTACCTCGCGCTCGGTATGTATGCGTCGGTTGCGGCGGTCTGTCAGAAGCTGGTGCGGCTGTCGCCGAGCATTGTGCGGGCACGCTGCACGCTGGCCTGGATGGCGATCGCGCGCGGGCAGAGCGGTGAAGCGCGCCAGCGGATCTCGGACTATGCGACGGCCGCGGTACCGCAGGATGACCATCGGCTGGCACGCGGCCATCTGCGGATGATGGCGGAAGTTGCGGACTCGCCCGACGTGCTTGAGGCTGTCGGGGAGGCGCTGCTGCTGCTGGGGGATCAGCGGGGTGCGGAGCGCGCGTACGCGGCCGCATCGGGTGAGGATCTGGCGGCGCGCAAGCTGCCGGACCAGCCGGATCGCCGCTGGGAAGTGGTGCTCGACCGCATGATGAGCCGCCGACGTAACTGATCATGCCTCGCATGAATGAGGCGACGACGCCAATGCAGCATCGCGGGGATGAAGTGATCGCCGAAGTCGAGCACAATACCACCCACAGTCTGGAAGACGCGCTCCAGGACCTCGCGGCGCAGATGCGTCAGGAAATGGCGCCGGATCACCGTGCGCGGCTGATGAACGTCGCCGGTGACCTGTGCTATCAGGCCGGGCAGCGTGAGCGCGGGCTGCTGTACTTCGATGCCGCGATCGATCTCTATCTCGCCGCCGGGCAGTTTGCAGCCAGTGCTTCGATCTGCGACAAGCTGGTGCACGCGAATCCGCAGATCGTACGGGCGCGCTGTACGCTGGCCTGGCTGGCGATCGCGCGCGGGCTGGACGACGAAGCGGTGCAGCGGGTGGAGGAGTATGGTGAAGCGGCGCTCCGGCTCGAGCGGCCCACGGTAGCGCAGCGCCAGCTGCGTGCGATGGCGGAAGAGACGGACAGCGAGAGTGTGCTCGAAGCGATCGCACACGCGCTGCTCAAGCTCGGCGACTCGGTCTCCGCCGACAGGATCTTCGGATTCACGCACAATCCATCGCTCCAGCGACGTCGCACTCACGCCTCACCGGAAGATCGGG
The DNA here is from genome assembly GCA_035461765.1 of Longimicrobiales bacterium. GTDB lineage: Bacteria > Gemmatimonadota > Gemmatimonadetes > Longimicrobiales > RSA9 > SH-MAG3. The sequence continues at coordinate 10,340 of DATHUY010000159.1, read as the reverse complement.
ACCGCGCCATCATCAGCCGACTCACGAGCGCCTGGGGCGCTTAGGACCCGAGTCGGGATCACGGACCCGCAAGGGCCCGTCGCGGTTGAGTCCGCGGCGGGCCCTAATCGTATCCCGGTGTGCAAGACCATCGGCCTCGTTCGTCATACAGGCAGAACCCGACGAAGGAGACCGTCATGCCAGCGCGAGACAGATACGAACATCGCACATGCCATCCGTTCATGGCGACCGTTACCGCCACGCTGCTCTGGCTGCTGCCTGCGGCTGCCGCACCACAGGGGTGGATCGAGCCGCAGCCCGGCATCGCGCCGGGGCAGTGGGGCATCGAGAAGCTGCGCACCAGTGTGACGGTGCGGATAAGCGATCGCGTGGCGGAGGTCGAGGTCGAGGAGTGGTTCCGCAACAACGGCGGCGGGCTGGGTGAAGGTGACTACCTGTACCCGCTGCCGGCCGGCGCGGTCTTCAGCAGCTACTCACTGTATCAGGGCGAGCAGGAGCTGCGCGGTGAGATGATGGGAGCGGCGCAGGCACGCGAGATCTATGAGGGGATCGTGCGTGCAAAGAAGGATCCCGCGCTGATCGAGCTGATCGGCAAGGGTATGCTGCGCGCGCGGGTTTTCCCCATCGAGGCGGGACAGACGCGCAAAATCACGATGCGCTACACGCAGATGCTGGATCGTGCCGGCGACGCACTCCAGTTCCGTTACGCCGCCGGGGCGAGACACGTCGGCAGCGGCGTAGTGCCCATGCCGCGGCCGTGGCCGGGCATGCCGCAGGACCGCCCGAGTGACGGCGGCGTGCGTGCGTATCCGGAAGGGGCGCCGCTCACATTCTCGATCGTCGTGGAGGATGAATCCCGCTTCCGCGACGCATTCTCGCCGACACACGCCGTGCGCGTGGAGCGCGCGCGTGGCCGCATGACGGTGCGGCCGGACGGCGAGCTGGCCGGTGACTTTGCTGTGTTTCTGCCCTTCGCGGACCGCCCCGTCGGCCTTACCGTCGCCACGCACCGGCCGGCGGGTGAGGATGGGTATTTCATGCTCACGCTGTCCCCGGCCGATGTGGCGCAGTCGAGCGTGCCGCGTGACGTGACTGTCGTCATGGACGTCAGCGGATCGATGAGTGGCGACAAGATCGACCAGGCGAAGCGCGCGTTGCAGCAGCTGCTCGGATCTCTCGGCGAGGATGATCGGTTCCGCATCGCCGCGTTCAGCAGCGCCGTACGGCCGTGGCAGGAGTCATGGTCACGGGCTGCGCGAGCGGAGATCGAGGGCGCGCGCCGCTGGGTCGATGACCTGCGTGCGGATGGGGGCACGAACATGCACGATGCGCTCGAGTTCGCCTTCAGCGATCCGTCGCCGCGCGACCGTCTGCCGATCGTGATCTTCCTCACCGATGGCCTCCCGACGAACGGCGAGACCAAACCGGACCGGATCGTCGCCATGGCAGAATCGGCTCGTGGCCGCGCGCGCGTCTTCGCGTTCGGTGTCGGCTTCGATGTGAACACCTACCTGCTGGACCGTCTCAGTGAGGCGGCGCGCGGGACCACGCAGTACGTGTCGCCGGGCGAGGATGTGGAGCAGGCGGTGAGCGCGCTTGCGGCCCGGGTCCGCCATCCGGTGCTTACCGACCTGGCGCTCGAGACCGGCGGCATCGACACGGACGAGATCTACCCGCGCAGTCTTCCGGACCTCTTCGCCGGTGGCGAGCTGGTCGTCTTCGGTCGTTACAGCGAGGCGGGCGCCGCGGACATGACGGTGTCGGGACGCCGCGAGGGACGGGTCGAACGTTACGCGACGCGGGTGCAGTTCCGCGGCCGCAGCGGCAGCGACGAGTACATCCCGCGGCTGTGGGCGTCGCGCAAGCTGGGCGACCTCGATCGTCGCATCCGGTCTGCCCAGGCGGATGGTGCAACGCGCGATCAGGTCCAGGCGCTGATCGACGAGCTGCGCGAGACTGCACTCCGTTATGGCCTGTTGAGCGAATACACATCCTACCTGGTGCAGGAGCCCGGGGTGCTCGCTGCCGCGCGTCCTGAGGCCCGCTCCTTTGCGCCCATGGCGGCCGTGTCGGGCGAGGCTGCCGTAGCGCGAGCCGAGGGCGCGCGCCGATCGCGCGAAGTGACGAACATCGCGCAGATGGACGCTGCCCAGGCTCTTGCGACGGAGCGACTCGCACTGCCGCCCGCAGCCATGCTGGATGTGAACTCGAAGGCGGCCGACGGGGCCGGACGGAGCATTGCCGGCCGGCAGTTCACGCTGCGTGCCGGTGTGTGGGAGGATGCCGGTCACACGGCGAAGCACAGAGTCGTCGAGATTGCCGCCTGGTCCGATGCCCACTTCGCGATACTGCGTGCACTGCCCGAGGTGGCGCTGGTGCTGCGCGAGGTGGAGAGCGTGCTGATCGCGGGGCGGGTGGTGAGCCTGAGGGTCGGCGAGAAGGGTGTGAGGTCGCTGAGTGAGGCCGAGCTGCGGCGCCTGGTTGCGGACTTCAGAGCCGGCGCTGCACGGTAGCGGGACGCAGCCGACAGCCGGACGCAGCCGGACGCAGCCGGACGCAGCCGGACGCAGCCGGACGCAGCCGGACGCGGCACCCGCTATGCAAAATGACACATCGGGCATGATTGGCGCCCGGCGCGATAACGCGCGGAAAGCTGTGATGGCGCCTGGAGCGGACCCGATGGCGGTAGCGGGGTGGTATTACGGAAATGGAAATGGGCGAAATCATGACAGGATGCGCCGTTTTGCAGAGTGGGTGCCGCGTCCGGCAGTGCGGGGTCCGGCTGTGCGGCGTCCGGCTGTTCCGATGAGCGACTGGTCCTCCGTCTACCGCGCCAGCTATCCGGACCTGGTCCGCTACCTCCACCGCAAGGTGTGGGACGAGGACCGGGCCCGCGACCTGGCGCAGGAGGCGTTCGCGCGGGCGCTCGACAGCAGCGCGACGAATGGCGGACCCGACAATCCGCGCGCACTCGTGTTCCGGATCGCGGCGAATCTGGCGCACGACGAGGCCCGTCTGGTCGTGCGCCGGCGCCGTCACCTGACGCTGCTCACGGCCGAGATGACCGCCGCGACAGCGCCGGACCCGCTCGAGGGCATGGAGCGGGAAGCGCGCGAGTCGGCAGCGCGCGCGGCCCTCGAGCAGTTGTCCGAACGCGATCGCGAGACCCTGCTGCTGTGGGACGCGGGGCTCAGCTATACAGACATCGCCGCGCAGACGGGTCTGTCCGTCGGAGCGGTGGGAACGACACTCGCCCGGGCGCGCCGACGACTCGTCGAAGCACATTCCGGGCTGGAGGCGAAGCATGTCGCACGTGGATGAAGGAACACTGCACGCCATTCTCGACGGCGCACTTGAGGCGTTGAGCGACGCGGGCGAGCTGCCCGGCGGAGTGACCAGTGCGGACGTCATGGAGCATCTGCGCACGTGTGCGGACTGCCGCGCCCGCCTCGAGGCGGAGCGCTCAATCCGCGCGAGCGCGGGCATGGTTCTGCACGATGCGCGACTGCCTGACGTGGACGTTCCGCCGTTCGCCGGCGTGCCTGTCGCAGATCGCGCCCGGCGCGGCCGCTGGATGCCGCTCGGCTGGGCTGCGAGCATCCTGCTCGCGGTCGGCGCCGGCTGGTGGGGCAGCGCGGCCTGGCGGGCGCCGGGCCCGTCGTTCGACGGTGTGGCGCAGGAGGCGGGATCATTGGCGCAGCCCGAAACGGAGCAGGCGTCGCGAGAGCCGATGGAGGCAATTGACGACGGCCGCGATGCGCGCATGAACAGCGCCCGGACGGATGCCACAGACGCAGGCGCAGAACGGTCGGAGGCAGCGCTGGCGACGGGTGATACGCGGGATGCAGTCGACCGGCAGACCGTTTCTGCCGCCGCGTCTGCGGAATCGCGGACCGCGCGGGTCGATCCAGTGACCGGCTCGGCCGCGGAAGCACGGACGGCAGCGGCTGATGCGCCGGCAGGCGCGGCTGCGGGAGAGGCGGGCCAGGCGACGCGACGGGCCGAACTTGCCGCCGATCCTGTCCCCGCGCCGGCTCCGCCGCCCGCCCTGTCGCTTGCGGCTCCTCGCCGACTGGCGGGCGTTGACAGCATCACTGGCCGTGTACCGGTGGCCGAAGCCACTCCGGCCGCGACGTCGGCGGCTGACGCCATGCTACGCGCGCCGGCAGGGTCGGCGTTTTCATTCCGGCCAGGCGAGACTTTCGTGCTCAGCGATTCGATCTTCGCGGCGCCATCGGCGTCCGCACTGAAGCAGATGGCGGCGGCGGTGAACGCACGACCGGCCGCGTTCGACACCACACTTGCCCGTGAGCAGTCCGGACGGATGGCCTTCACCGCTGCGTCGGCGACGGATCGGCGACGCATCGAGCATCAGGTATACAATGTCGAGGATGCATCTCCGCCGTCGATCGCGCTCGCTCGTGATGGCGACGAGACGACCGTCCGGCTCCGTCAGACACTACAGTCCGGCAAACGCGTCGAGCTCATCACCTGGCGATCGGAGCCGGCAGCGGCGATGGAGGTGGCCGCCGTGACACCAGACGCTGCCACGAACACTGCCTCACCGCGCCGCGAGGCACGAAGCCGGGCCGCGGCCGCGCCGGAGCAGACGGCCGCCCCCGCCGCGCAGACGGCGGATGCCGCCACGGAGCGGGTCGAACTGACCACGCTGCCTGCGGTCAGGCGACTCCGCGACGGTCGGAACGAAATCGTGCTGCGTGACGTGTCGTCATCGGTCTGGATTGCGCTGCGTGCCGATCTCGCGGCGGAGGAGTTGCGCGATCTGGCAACGCGCCTGAGGCGTCTGCCGCCTCAATAGCACAGGATCTCGTGCTCCCTGGCCGGGCGCAGGTCAGTCGCCCGGCCACGCTCGTTCAGTCCCCGGCGCCCCACGGCGCCGGCGGCGTGGCGACCTCCGTCGACAGGTCGAACTCGATGCGGAATCGGCGGTCCGTTCCTTCGCGCCGCAGAGCGTACACGAACACACTGCCCGGTACGACCTCCACTGTCCATACGTTGGTAGCGGCCGCAGGGATGAGCGACGATGTATGCTCGTCGGCCGGGAATTCCTGCCGTTGCCCCGACCCGCCGGGCGCGGAGTCACCCCCATACTGCGTGATCTCGTCCTCGGTGCCATCCTCGTGACGATGATCGTGTTTCAGCCGCAGCCCCGCGTCGGTGCGCGTCAGCACCCACGTGCGCGAACGATCGTCGCCTACGTGGAACGGAATCCGGATCTCGTCGTCGGTACACGAGCGGACGTGCATCACCAGATCCTTTCCGGCGAACGTGGTGTCATCCGCAGGCGCTTCCACGACGCGCCCCTCGTGCGCGGTGCCGCACAGCTCCTGGAGTGACGCCCAGAAAGCAGCATGCGCGTCGGTCTGCGCCGGGTCGGTGATTGGCTCCTGCACCGTGTCAGCCGCGGTGCGGTCCTCGTCCATCGCGGGCGGCGCGCCATCGCAGCCCGGCACCAGTACGGCAGCAAATGCTGCGATCCCGAATCTCCGCATCAGGCCGGCTCCATGTAGTGAGGTGCCGTCAAACTACTCGGGGGCGGGCGGGTTCGGCCAGACGGCGACGTGCGGATCACGCCGGAACATTGCAGGTTACAGAGATGCAAGAACCTGCACGCTCACCCGGCGCGACCGCGACATGACGCGGCAGTACGACCTGTTCGCAGTAACGGCGCACGGCCTGGCCGGGCTGTGCGCGGCCGAGCTCGGGCAGATCGGCGTAACCGGCAGGACTGAGACGGGTGGCGTCTCGTGGCGCGGCCCGGCCGCATCCATGTATCAGGCAAACCTGCACATCCGCACCGCGAGCCGCGTGATCGCGCGTGTCGGGGAATTCCGCGCGCGTGGCTTTGCCGAGCTGGAGCGACATGCGGCGAAGCTGCCGTGGCAGGATTTCCTGCGGCCCGGTGCCACGGTAGTGCTGCGCGTGACGTGCCGGAAATCGAAGCTGTATCACGAGGGCGCGGTGGCAGAGCGAATCGCGCGCGTGCTGTCGGACAAGGCCGGCGTGACGGTTCTCGGGACGAACGCGGATGACGATGACGCGGACGCCGATGCAACGGACGCCGTGGCAACGGACCCGGCTGCCACGGACGCCGATGCCACGGACACTGCTGCAACCGACGCGGCTGCCATGAAAGCCGCCACCCACGCCGCTGCCACGGACCCCGCTGCGGCGGTCATCAGCTCCAGTGCACAGCTCATCATCGTGCGCTTCATGCGCGATGTGTGCACGATCAGCATGGACTCATCAGGCACGCTGCTGCACCAGCGGGGTTATCGCCAGGCCCTGGCGAAGGCACCGCTGCGCGAGACGATCGCCGCCGCACTGCTGCTCGCGAGCGGGTGGCGCGGCGACTCACCGCTGATCGACCCGCTGTGCGGCTCGGGAACGATTCCCATAGAAGCGGCGCTGCTCGCGCGGCGCATCGCGCCCGGCATCGCAAACGCCGACCTCTCGCCGCGCGCGTTCGCATTCGAGAACTGGCCGGGATTTGACCGCGCACTGTTCGACGACCTCGTGCGCTCAGCCCGCGGGAGAGTGCGCCCGGCCAATGCCGCCATCGTCGCGGCGGATCGTGACGCGGGCGCGATCAGCGCAGCGCGGTCAAACGCGGAGCGCGCCGGCGTCGCAGGCGATATCGACTTCATGCGCGCCCCGCTGGAGGATCTCACGGCCGTCGCCGGCACGGGTCACGTCGTTACGAATCCGCCGTACGGCGTTCGCGTCGGCGACCGGCGCCAGCTGCGCTCGCTCTACGCGACGCTCGGCCGCGTCGCCGGCACGCGCCTGCCGGGGTGGACGGTCACCCTGCTGGCCGCGGATGACGGTCTTGCCGCCGCCACGGGCCTGCCACTCGCGGAGGTGCTCGCCACACGCAATGGCGGCATACCCGTGCGCCTCCTGACCACTGCCGCGGACGCCGGGCACGCCGTGCGGCGCGGCGCAGACAGCGCCAGCGCGCACTCCGCGGCCGATCGGGTGTAGCACATGGACACACGTACGAGGAGATTTCAATGAGCCGGAGCCTGTTGGGAATCTGTGCGGCCGCTGTGACAGCGCTCACCGTCGCGTGCAGCGGCGGCGATGCGCAGAGCAGCGAGCGCGTCGCCCTGGCCGGACCGCCCGCCGATACCCTTGTCGTCTACAAGTCACCGACATGCGGCTGCTGCAGCAAGTGGGTCGACCATGTCGAGCAGAACGGCTTCGCCGTGGTCGCTCACGACATCAGCGATCAGGAGCTCGCCGCGCTCAAGCCGCAGCTCGGAGTGCAACGCGGACACGCCTCCTGCCATACGGCCACCGTCCGCGGCTACACCATCGAGGGTCACGTTCCGGCCGACCTGATCGCCAGGCTCCTCCGGGAGAATCCGCGCGGTGTGAAGGGACTCGCCGTCCCGGGCATGCCGCTCGGCTCGCCGGGCATGGAAGGCCTGGTCAAGTCGAAGTACGACGTGCTGTCGTTCGACGAGCAGGGCAACGAGCAGGTATACGCTACCCGCTAGAGCGGTCCGTCGTCGGTCAGTCGGCCCTGAGTGCGACGTTCGGGTCCACTCGCGCCGCACGCAGAGCTGGCAGTCCCGACGCGGCGAGGGAGATCAGCCCGAGCACTACCGCAACCCCGGCGAATGTCAGCGGATCGCGCGCCTCGATGCCGTACAGCATGTCATCGAGGCGCGGCGCGAAGACGAGCGCGACTGCCACACCCAGGGCGACGCCTGCAGCCGTGATGCCGAAGGCTCGCGACACAACCAGCCGGACAATCGTCGACCTCGTGGCACCCAGTGCGGACCGCAGTCCGATCTCCCGCACGCGCTGCGCTACGTCGAACGCGAGCACCGAGTACAGGCCGATCGCGGCCACCACGAGCGCCAGCAGTCCGAACAGCGAGAACAGGGCGGCGCCGAGGCGCCATTTGCGCATCTCCGGTGCGAGCATCTCCTCGAGTGGCATGCTCCGGACGAAGCGTACCCGGTCGTCGAGCGCCAGCAGCTCATTCTGCACGGTTGCGAGAACGGGAGCCATGTCGCCGTCAATGCGCAGCAGGAGGCCTTCCGGCCGTCGCGCCACGAGCTGCTGATCGAAGAGCATGTAGTACTGGTACGTCACTTCCTCGATCAGACTGCCGCGGCTCGCGTCCTCCACCACTCCCACCACCTCGGCACACACGGCATCCTCGCCATCGATACGAATGCAGCGACCGATGGGGTCGGCATCCGGCCACAGCGCCTTCGCGAACGACTCGCTCAACACGACTGCCGGTGTGGACGTGCGGGTGTCCCGATCGTCGAACGCACGGCCGCGTACGACTTCGACGTCCAGCACGCGGAAGTAATCACGGCTGATCACGTTGCCGTACGGGCCGCCCGTCGACGTGCGCGGTATGGAATCCAGCCCCGGAACCGACAGGTCGTAGCCGAATGCAGTCCAGAAGGGAATTCCCGCGATCATCGTCGCCGCCTCGACACCGCCCACCCTGGATACGCGCTCGAGGGCGCGCTCCGTGTACGTCTGCCGCTCGGCCGGCTCGATGCTTCCCTCGTGGAACCCTGGCGTTACGTACGCGACACGCCACGGATCCAGACCGAAGTCCCCGTTCTTCACGCTGTCCAGACTGCGCACGAACAGCCCCGCGCCGATCAGCAGTACGACGGAGAGCGCGGCCTGCACCACCGACAGCGTCGCACGAACGCGCGCAGTGGAGCGCGTGATCCCGCCGCCCGCTGCACGCAGGTCGTCCAGCACCTGGCGCCGTGACGCCTGCCACGCCGGGACCAGCGCCGACAACGATCCGGCGACGACCGACAGGCCGATCACTACGGCAACCACGGTGCCGCTGATCGTGCCGCCCCAGTCGACGTCGGGCAGGAGTGTGCGCTGCACATAGGTCCCGCCCCAGTGCGCGAGCACCAATGCCGCCGCGCCGCCCGCCAGTGCGAGCGCGAGGCCCTCCGCCACGATCTGCGCAACCAGCCGCGCTCGGGAGATGCCGAGGGCGAGGCGGATGGAGATCTCGCGGCGCTGGCGGATCATGCGTGCGAGCAGAAGGTTCGCGACGTTCAGGCACGCGATCAGGAGCACCACGACCGCAACGCCCAGCAGCCAGCGCGCCACAGCGACTTCCGACGGTGCGTTCGGACCCTGGGCGAGAAGCAGCGGCGCGGCGACTACCTCCGCATTGCGGTCGTATGATCCCGAGTCCGCACGTCCGGCACGGTGATGCGCTGTCGCTTCCGCCTCAGCCGCCGTCACACTCACGCCCGGCGCGACCCGCGCAATCGCCTGGAGCCAGTACCAGCCCCGCTCATCGATCCAGTCCGTGCCCTCCATCGACTCGCCAGCCGTCATGAACGGCGCGAAAAAGTCGACCGGCCGCAGATCCACGCCGGTGAATCCCTTCGGTGCGACGCCGATGATGGTGTAAGGTCCATATCCGAAGTCCAGCGTGCTGCCGAGCACGTCGTCGCGTCCGCCGTACTGATCCAGCCACCGGCGGTGACTGATCACCGCGACATGCGAACCTCCGAATCGGTCTTCCTCGGGTGTGAAGAACCGCCCGAGCGTCGGCTTCACTCCCAGCAGCGGCCAGTAGTTCGCCGTCACGAATATCCCGCGCACCCGCTCGGCCGCCTCCCCCGATCCCACTGTCACGTCGCGCGATGACTGCGCCGCGACATGCGCAAAACCACTCGTGCGCACGAAGTCGAGGTAGTCGGGGAACGTAATCGTCGCCGCGTGCATCGTCGTACCGAGACCCGTGGTGCGATGCACGACCAGCCGGCGTACGTTGTCCGGATCCTCGATATGCGGCGGCGGCTTCAGCAGCAGCCTCTCCACCGTGGCGTACATCGTCGCGTTGGCCCCAATGCCCAGCGCAAACGCCAGCACGATACCTGTAGCGAGTGCCGGCGCACGCATCACGCTGCGCACCGCGTGCCGGCCGGTGTCTCGGACAGCTTCCAGTCGCGCCGCCCACCTCAGCCGCTTCTCCGTGCGACGGTCGATCGCCAGGAGCTCACTGCGGTACGCCCGCTCATCGCCGAAACGTCGACGCGCCTCCTCGCGCGCGTCCGCCGCCGCCATTCCGGCTGACTCCAGGTCGCGCACCATTTCATCGAAATACTGCGCAATCTCCTCATCCACATCGCGCTCCACGTCGCCCAGCCGCAGCCACCGCCGTATCCCTTCCATGGTCAAACCTCAGCCGCGTCCGCGGTCGCACCCAGGACCTTGAACATCGCTTCAGCGTATCGCTCCCATGTGCTCGCCTCCGTCGCCAGCTGCCGCCGCCCGCCTGCCGTCAGTGCATAGTACTTCGCCCG
>DATHUY010000158.1 GCA_035461765.1 Longimicrobiales bacterium | reverse complement strand
GGCGCGAGGAGTCGGCGATCAGGGACGCATCCCTGCGACTGAACGTCGGCGTGAGCTGGTGGATCCGACGGTGATCGGTCCGAGCTGGTGGATCCGGCGGTGAACGCGGTAAATCTCCCGGTCGAACCGGCGAAACGGCCGCGTGCACCCGCAGCGGGTGACGCGGCCTCGAGGTGAGCTCTATTCGGGCTTCTTCGTCGGCAGCACGATCATGACGTGCGCGGATGGTGTGCCCGGAAGCATGAGCCACGGCGCGTCGCCTGGCTGCACGGGCAGCCCGGTAGACTCCGGCGTCGCGTCGCGGATGTAGAGCGAGTGCAGGCGGCTGCCGGTTGCGGGGTCGGTCGTTGCCGGATCGAAGTCGGTGTCGGGCATGCGGAGATTGTAGACCATGGCCGCTCCTGGCATGGGCAGTGTCCCCGCACGTATCTCGGCCCAGCGCGTCTCGTTGTTGCGGCCGCCGTCGATGCCCTCTCGGCGCAGCGCGCGGCCGCGTTCCATGAACGGCTCGAGTGTCGCGTGATAGCACGCGGCGGCGAAGCCCTCCAGGTCCGGGCGATCGGCGAGACAGATGATCTGGTTCGTGCCGGCTCGGAGGAGCACGAGGTCGTCGCCTGTGGGTGTCCAGCCGCGCACCTCGGCACCGTCGCGCAGCTCAGCCGGCGCGGCGAGCACGGCGGAGGCGATCAGCCACTCCGCCGATTTCGCTGCGGCACCCGGCGTCTGCGCACTCACCGGGGCAATGCCGGCGAGCAGTGCACAGGCAGCGCTGAAGCGAACCGCCAGCACGCGTGAGCTGCGTTTCCGATCAATCATTCTGGCGTGTCCCCTTCCCCATTACGTTATCCTCAGGACCACGGATCGTGATGCTGACTGCCCTGCCATCCACGAACTCGAACTCGTGGTAGAACTCCTCGACATCGAGCAGCACGCCGTCATCGAACCAGCCCATCATGAAGATGCCTTTTGCGCGAGGCACGAGCAGGTACTCGAACCCGCCCTGCTCCACCTCCGCGAGCACCTTTCGGGCATGCGCCCGCTCGCGCTCCTGCGGCGACATGGCGGACTCATCCACCGGCTCGGGCTCCGGGCGCGGCGGCGGTGCGAACGCGCCGGGCGGGAAGCTGGCGAACAGCCGACCGTCCTCCAACCGGATCGTGAGCGGCATCGGCGGCGGCAGCTCGCCGCCCGGGGGTCCCATTTGCGGCTTGATAAGCCACTCACCGACGTACAGCGCCGCCTCGTCCGCGGCGACCGTGGTCACGGGCTCGACAGAAGCGACGGCGATGTCCATGTCGATCTGGAGATCGCCCCAGTTCATGCGCACGGTCCCGCCGTCCTGCGCAATGCTCGGGAACGTCCACGCGAGCGCCTCGGTGTACGGCCCATCGTGCTCGTCCTCGATGACGAAGCGGATCTGCTCGTCGGTAAGCTCGGGACGCTGCGTGTGAAACAGCGAATCGGTCGGGTCGAGCACCATCTCCCAGGGCCCGACCTGTGACGGGATGACCCACATCGACCAGCGGCCGGCCGGCACGTCATGGCCGTTCAGCTTCACGTCGTCACTCACTTCCAGCACGGTCGCCTCATTGGCGCCCGGCGTCCATAGCTCACCCCAGTGGATGACCTTGCCGAACACGTCCGTGCGGTCGCGCATGAGCGGCCGTGAGTAGTCGAGGCTGACGAGCGTATTGCCCAGCTTCTGACTGACCGTCGCCCGCTGGCTGATGCGGTACGTGCCGTCCTGGGCGGACGTATGCACCGGCGTGACGAGCAGCAGCGCGAGCATGCCCGACGCGGCGACGAGAGCCCGCGCTGGCCGTGTGATTCCAGTCGCCTTCATCCGTCCTCCCTCGTGGTGAATGTCAGATCAGGTATCGTGCGGGGCGTGGACCATCGTGCGATCGGCCGGTCCGGCATCGCTGCCGTAGCGCGCATCGATCGCGCGACGGATCTGCTCGAGCGATTGTCCTTCCTTCCAGCGATTGAAGGCCAGCCGTCCCTCTCCCTCGCAGATCTCGCAGAAACGTGCCATGCCGGCGGGTGCCTCGTAGCACGAGAGCAGCGATCGGAACCCATCGAGGTCGGCGCAGCCGCAATAGCAGCGGATGCCATCGACGATATGCGGGATCTCGCGGATCGAATCGAACAGACCCACCAGGTGCGGGAAGCCCGACAGCTCTTTCGCACCGAGCACCTTCGACGCGTCGATGCCCGGGCGCGGGTCGGGGTGCCCCGGTCCGCGACGCCCGGCCGGGTCACGGAGAACTGCGGCCGCGGGGGCTGCGGCCGGAGCGAGAACGGCGAACATCGCAGTCGCGGCGGCCGCCAGAAATCGGCGGCGTGATGGCGACACGGCGGCTGTGTCATCCGTACCGCGTTGCTGCAGTAATATCGCCTTGGAAATGCGCGGGTCGGACATGGGCGTCGTCGAGGGAAGAATGGGCCGGACGGTCCCCCAAGCTAAAGGTCACCGGGACCCGAAGCAACGAAAATGGCACGATATAGCATGTTTATGCGAGTATGTACCTCCCGCGGTGACCGGCAGGCCACGGACGGTGGGGGAGGACCATATTTGACGCATGCCCGGCCGGGCCGTCAGATTTCCGGAAACGCCCACCTCCCGGAGAGTATTCCATGCACCGCACTGCTCTGCTCGGCGGCATCGCCGCGATTGTCCTGCTGCATGCCCCCGCGACCGCACACGCGCAGCGCGCGGGCGCGGTCACGATCGGGGAGGGCGAGCAGTGCCCGGCCGGGATGACGGAAGTGCGGCCGCGCACCTGTCAGCCGCCGCAGCTCGAGCCGCCGAGCATCGTCGACTACCGTCCGGAGTCGACGCTGATCACGACGGAGCACCTGGTACCGAAGCCGAAGTATCCGGCGATCGACTTCCACGGCCATCCCCCGGGCCTCGACGGCAGCCCGGAAGGCCTCGCCCGCCTGGGCGCCGCCATGGACGAGATCGGCCTGCGCGTGATGATCGCGGCGAGCAACCTGCGCGGCGACCGGCTGCGCCAGGTGCTCGCGGGCATACGCGCGTCACCGGCGATGCGCGATCGCGTGCGCGTGTTCACCGGCATCGAGTTCGGCGACCTCGAGCGCGGCTGGGTGCAGCGCGCGGTGCAGCAGCTGGAAGCGGACGTTGCAGCGGGAGCGGTCGGCATCGGCGAGATCTCGAAGGGGTTCGGGCTCTCCATACGCAAGCCGGACGGCTCGAGGCTGCGCATCGACGACCCGGAGCTGGACCCCATCTGGCAGGCGGCTGCGCGGCTGCGCATCCCCGTGTTCATCCACACGGCGGACCCGCAGGAGTTCTTCAAGGAGCTCGACTACACGAACGAGCGGTGGCTGGAACTGGCGCTGTTCCCCAACCGGCGCTACCCGCAGGACCGCTACCCGAGCTTCCAACAGCTCGCGCAGGAACGCGACAACCTGTTCCGCCGCCATCCGAACACGACGTTCGTCACGGCGCACATGGGCTGGCAGGCGAACGACCTCGCCACGCTCGGCAAGCTGCTCGACGAGCTGCCGAACGTGCACACCGAGGTCGGCGCCGTGCTGTACGACATCGGCCGCCAGCCGCGCACGGCGCGCGACTTCTTCATCCGCTATCAGGATCGGATCCTGTTCGGCAAGGACTCGTTTCAACCCGAGGAGTATCCGTACTTCTGGCGCGTGTTCGAGACGGCCGATGACTACTTCGATTACTACCGGCCGTACCACGCGTTCTGGAAGCTGTACGGCATCGACCTGCCGGACGAGGTGCTGCGGAAGCTGTATTACGCGAATGCGCTGAGGATTACGCCGGGGCTGCCGCAGGACGGCTGGGAGTAACCGCCGTCACCCTTGCCGCTCCCGTTGCGTCCAGGGCATCATTGGAGTGGTCGTGGCCCATCTTCCCACCGTGGCAGCAAGCCGATGACCGGGGAATCCATTACCGTCCTGCTGGACCGCGCACGCGCAGGTGAGGCGAACGCCGCGGATAACCTCTTCACCGCCGTCTACGACGAGCTCAGGCACGTCGCCCATGCACAAAGGCGCCGCTGGCAGGGCGATGACACGCTCAACACGACGGCGCTGATCCACGAAGCCTATATCAGGCTCGCGGGCCGGGAGTCCATCAGCTTCATCAACCGCACACATTTCTTCGCGACGGCAGCACAGGCGATGCGGCAGGTGCTGATCAACTACGCGGAGCGGCGCAGTGCTGCGAAGCGGGGGGGCGGGGCGACGCACGTGACGCTCGAGGAGGATTCGCTCGTCGCGGAGGCCACATTCGACGAGCTGCTCGCGCTGGACGAGCTGCTTACGCAGCTGGAGGTCGAGGATGCGCGACGCGCCCGCATCGTCGAGTGCCGCGTCTTTGGCGGCATGACGGTCGACGAGGTGGCGCAGGCGCTCGACCTGTCTGCGGCAACGGTCAAGCGCGAATGGCGCATTGCCTCGACGAGGCTCTACCAGAGGCTGCGATCCGACATCCCTGATCCCTGACGGCCTCTTTTTCTGTATGAGTTGACGGGTGACGTCCGCCCTTCCCCACCGTCAACATGGAGAGGGCTGAAATGAGCGAATCGCGTGCACGTCGCGCCGAGCAGATCTTCGCGGAGGCAGCGGAGCTGGATGCCGGCAACCGGATCGAGTTCATCAAGCGTGCATGCGGCGATGATGATGCGATGCGCCGCGAGGTGGATGCACTGCTGTCTGCCGCAGACGCCTCCGAGCAGTATTTCGGCGACCTGTCGGATCGGATCGGCGCCGCCAGCCTTCTGACTGGCGACAGGGACGAAGCCGCGGATCGCTCAGACCTCGTTCGGT
The DNA here is from genome assembly GCA_035461765.1 of Longimicrobiales bacterium. Taxonomy (GTDB): domain Bacteria; phylum Gemmatimonadota; class Gemmatimonadetes; order Longimicrobiales; family RSA9; genus SH-MAG3. The sequence goes on along the minus strand of DATHUY010000158.1, from coordinate 30,189 downwards.
CCGGCCAGCGTCTGGGCGCCTATACGCTCATCGAGCCGATCGGCCGGGGCGGCATGGGCGTCGTGTGGCGGGCGGAACGGAGTGATGGCCGCTTCGAAGGGCAGGTCGCCATCAAGCTGCTGAACCGTGCGGCAGGAGGCGCGGCGCTCGAGCGGTTCGCCCGCGAGGGTCGTTACCTCGCCCGCCTCACACACCCGGGCATCGCACGCCTCATCGACGCCGGTGTTGCGCCCGACCATGTGCCGTATCTGGTGCTGGAGCACATCGACGGCGCGCCGATCGATCGCTACTGCGACGGACACCGGCTGTCTGTGCGCAAGCGCATCGAGCTCTTCCTTCAGGCGCTGGACGCCGTCGCACACGCGCACGCACACCTCGTCGTGCATCGCGACATCAAACCGTCGAACATGCTCGTGACGCACGATGGTACCGTCAGGCTGCTGGACTTCGGCGTCGCGAAGCTCCTGGCGGACGACGAGACGAGCGTGGCCGCTGACGGTGCAGAGCTGACGCGCGAGCTCGGCGTGTCGCTGACACCGGAGTTCGCAGCGCCGGAGCAGCTGACGGGCGCTGACGTGACGACGGCCGCGGACGTCTATTCGCTCGGGCTTCTGCTCTACGTGCTCGTCGCCGGTCACCATCCGCGCCGGACGGAACCGATCCGTTCCTATGCGGAGCTGTGCGAGGCGGCGACGCGGGAGCCACCGACGCTCGCGTCGGCCCTTGCGGTGCGAGGTGAGACGGCGACGCTGTCGGCCACGGCGCAGCAGCGTGCCGTCTCGCCGGCCGAGCTGCTGCGCACGTTGCGGAGCGATCTCGACACCATCGTGCGCAAGGCACTCGCCGTCGAGCCCGCCGAGCGCTACGCCACGGTCGCGGAGTTCGCAGCCGATCTGCGGCGATACCTCGATCACCAGGCGGTCACCGCGCAACCGCCGACGATGCGGTATCGCGCACGCAAGTTCGTACGTCGCTATCGGAGCGGTGTGATTGCGGCCGCGGTCGTGGTGCTCGCCCTGCTCGGATCGACGGCGATGACGACGCATCAGAGTGTGGAAGCGCGGCGTCAGCGCGATGCGGCCGTGTACCAGCAGCAGCGCGTGCAGGCGGCGAACGAGTTCATGCAGCTGCTGCTGTCGGAGATCGGACCGGGCGGCAGAGCGCTCACGCTCGTCGAGCTGCTGGACCGCGGCGTGGACATGCTCGACCGGCAATACGGCACCGAGCCGCCGTTCATGGGTCGGATGCTCCTGATGCTCGCGAACGGATATTTCAGCCTCGGTGAAACGGCGAAGATGCTCGACCTGCTGGGCCGGGTGGAACAGGCCGCACGTAGCAATGACGATGCTGACCTGCTGGCGGCCGCGCTGTGCGGCGCCGCCCGGCTGCGCTATCGCGACGACCCTGCTGCGGCCCGGGCTCAGGTCGAGGAGGCTGCCGCCATCCTGGCCGGCACCACGCCATCGACGGACACGTTCGTCTCGTGCGCGCGCGCTCGTGCAGCGATCCTCGAGGCGGATGGAAACCGCACCCGTGCGATCGAGACGCTATTGGAAGCAAAGGCGTCGCTGGCCGGGAGTCCCGTCGCCGGTGTGGAGAACGTGCTCCACGTCAGCAACGAGCTGTCGAACCTGTACTGGAACGAACGGCAGATAGCAAAGGTTGCCGCGTTGAACGACTCGATCCTGCGGATCATGTCCGAGTCGGGTCGCGGCGCCACACTGGGATACGTCGTGGTATCGCTGAATCGCGCATCACTCCTCGAGATGATGGGCGAAGTCAGGGCGGGTTTCGAGATCCGAAGCGCGCTGCGCGAGCGGATCGGTGCGCTCGAAGCATCCGGCGCAGCGCCGCCCGGGTTCATCACGTCGTACGGCGCCAGTCTCATCCGTCTGGGCCGATACGAGGAGGCAGCCCGGCTGATCGACGAGGATATCGTGAAGAGCGTCGCCGCCGGCAACCAGCGCGTGGCCGCCGAGTCACGGGCGATTCTGGGCCGGGCTCTCGTGCATCTCGAGCGATACGACGAGGCGGAGGCCCGTCTCGATTCCGCGGAAGCCCATCTCCGCAGCTCCGTGAATGCCAACGAGCGGCTGCTCGCATACAGCGCACTCACGCGTACGCTTCTTCTGCTCGGCCGAGGCGATGGCGCCACCGCTCGTGCGGCCATCAATGCGCAGCTCGCGAAGATCGGCTACCCCGAACGTCTGGACGCGCCCGATCTCCCGCCCACGCTCGGCGTCGCAGCCACTGTTGCACTCGGCACGGGCGATGCGCGTTCCGCCGAACGCTACGCAACAGACTACCATGACCTGGCCGCGCGAGTGGCCGGTGATCCCGCCCGGAGCGGATACGTCGGCCAGACCCTGTTGCTGCGCGCACGCGCGCGGCTGGAGCTCGGAGATTCGGTGGCCGCACGCGCCGACCTGGAGCGCGCGCTGCCACCGCTCACCAGCGGACTGGGTGAGGAACATCCCGACACACGGGCAGCGCGCGCGCTGCTTCGCGGGTGATACGCACGGGGGTGGCTCCGGCCCCCGTGCGTGGTGCCGCGTCAGTTGATCGTGATCGTCTGCGTGGCACCGGGCACCTGTATGAGACCCGCACCGTATACACTCACCGTCGTCTGACCGGGTGTTAACGGGTCGAACTCGACACCGCCACCCGCCAGGTCGAGCGGTGAGCGGCTGTCGCCCACAGGAATGGTGACGGTCACAACCTGCGCCGCTCCGGCGGACGTGATGAGCTGTGCAATGGCCGCGTCGCTGTTCGTGATGTCGACGACAATGGGCGTACCGCCGAAGCGCACGTCCTGCTCCGTGTAGAGGCCGGTGCCGCTCGGATTGATGCCGCCGACCGCGACCCGGAACGGATCGTTCGACCCCGTGGCGGTCTGGCTCGTGGCGAGGAACAGCAGCCTGACACCCACCGGCGTGACCGTCACCGTGCCGACGCCGGTGTCGTAACCGGGCGCGGTCGCCGTGATCGTCGCGGTGCCCGTGACGCCTTCGACGCCGGCGATCAGGAAGCCCGTTCCGCCGGACCCGCCGCCGATCGTCACATCGATCGATGCCGTACCGACGGTCGTGCGGTTCGGCGCAAGCAGCAGGAGACCGGGATCGGAGCTCTCGAGATGAACAGTGAGACCGCCAGCGGGCGCAGGCGCGTCCAGCGTGAATACGACGAGGTGCATCAGTCCGGCGCCAACGCGCACGCCGCTCGTGACGTTGAGTCCCGCGGTGACCGTCACATCGATCGTCGCGCCGGCAAGCATGGTGATGCCGGGGTGCGCCGCTGTGACCGTGGTCGTGCCGCCCGCGAGCGCGTCGAACGCAACGCCGCCCGCGGCGACCGTCGCGGGGCTGCTCCATTCACCCGCCGCGATGTCCACCGTGCGGACCTGGTCCGCACCGCCGCTCGTGACCAGCCGCGCTACCGTGGCATTGCTGTTGGTGATCGTGAACGTGAGCGGCACCCCGCCGGCGCGCACGGCCTGGAGCGCGTGCATACCCGTACCGGCATCATCGAGCGCGCCGACCCGCACCTGGAACGGCACATCCGGTCCGACGGTGGACACGCTCGCGCCCAGACCGAGGATGCTGGCGGCGACCGGGACGACATCGATGCTCGCGCTGCCCGCGAATCCGGCGGCACTGAACTCTACGACACTCGTGCCCGTCACGCCCTCCATGCCCTGAACCCAGAAGGTACCCGTGAGGACACCTCCGCCCAGGGAGACGGTGATCCGGTCGGCACCGGGCGTCGCTGCATCGGGGGCGACCAGGAGGAGCGACGGATCGGAGCTCCGGATCTCCACGTCGATGCCGCCCGGAGGTGCCGGCGTCTCGAGCGTGAACGTCCAGGTACCATGCTGAAGGCCGCTGCCAACGCGCGTACCGTCGGCATTGCTCGTGATCAGCGCGGGCGGCGGTTCGGCCGGCGGCTCCGTCGGCGGATCGACCTCGTCGAGCGCGCCCTCCTCGATGCGGAACGCGATCGGCATCCAGCGGCCGGCGACGGGCTCAATGAAGTCGACATGACCGAGGTCCCTGCCGGATGCGATGACGGTTGCACGGAACGCCGCACCGGCGGCGTCCGGCGGCACGACGTTCCAGTAGACGAAGTAGAGGTCGCGGCCCGGGTTCAGCCGTATGGCATGACGCGCGTTGCCTGTGGCGCTGTACGTGACGATGGGCGCCGCCGGGCACGCGCCGGCTGCGTCCAGCTCGCATACCTCGACACTGAGCTCGGGAAGCAGCGAGCCGTCGAACGTGCCCGAGTACGCCGGCGTTGTCGGAACGGTCGGAGGCAGGAAATAGAAGCCGGGCGTGCCGCCGGTCGTGGCGTCGAGCACCGTTGCGGCGTGTGTGCCGCCGCCGATCGGAACGGCATTGAACGGCGCGTCCGTCGGGCTGCTGTCGCAGGCGGTGGCCGCGGCCAGCAGAATGATGGGTGTGATGCGGCTTCGATATGGTCTGCGCATGATACCTCTCCCGGAAGTCTAAGTGGTCTTGCGTACTGCACCGCTATCTGCCTGACGCGCAATCGGCGGCAGGAACCGGACATCGGCCCGTTCCGGCCATCAGCCGCGCGCACGAAACCCCTGGATGACTGGACATGGTCATGACGGAACCGACGAACGAATCGATGTCGTCGACGGCGGCAACGACCCCGGAGAGCAGGCTGGACGCGCTGCTTCCATTCGTGTACGACGAGCTACGCGCGATCGCGCACCTGCAACTGAGGCGCGAGCGGCAGGGTCATACCCTGAACACGACGGCGCTCGTCAGTGAGGCGTACATGCGGCTGCTCGACCAGCACGAAGTGGACTGGAAGAACCGCTCACAGCTCTTCGCGCTGGCAGCCCGCTCCATGCGCCGCGTACTGATCGACTACGCTCGCCGGCACGTGGCCGCCAAGAGGGGCGGGGGCCTCACGCGTGTGACACTCGCCGAAGCGATTCAGGTCGCGGCAACAGAACGCACCGAGACACTGATCACGATTCACGACGCCCTCGAGCGCCTCGCCACCGTGAATCCGCGCCAGGCGCGCGTGGTCGAGTACCGTTTCTTTGGCGGGATGACCGAAGCGGAGATCGCCGAAGCGCTCGGTGTAACGACGCGCACGGTCCGGCGGGACTGGCTGGGGGCGAGGGAGTGGCTGCTGCGGGAGGTGGTGCTGTGACGAAGTCGGGAGCGGGAGCGTGTTCGTGCGCGGGATCGGTGCCGTCAACCGTCCAATCGTGGCGGAGATTCCGGCGCGTGGAGCATTCAGCGAGCATGCTGCGGACGACCCGGGTCGTCAACCGTCCAATCGGTGGCGGAGATTCCGGCGCGTGGAGCATTCAGCGCGCATGGTGCGGTCAAGTCTCCATCGAACTGGAATTCCGCGGGGACGATGGAAGATTGGCCGCGCATAGCGCTCTCAATGCTCCAGTCCTCGCGAAGCCCGTCGCGAAATGGACGGTTCGCAACGTCCACCACCGACCTTCCCGGCCTCACCACCGACTTCCCGGCCTTACCACCGACTTCCCGGCCTCACCGCCGCCTTCCAAGCCGCGGAGCCGGTTCGGGTGTCAGCCGCAGGCCTCGCCCCTCCGCTCACCTGCCGAAGGCAGCCGGCGACGATCGGATTCGATGGCCGCTCAGCTTCCCCAGCCCTCGTCGGCGGTCGGTCCATAGATCGACGGCACCGGCACATCGCGCAGGCGCAGGTAGACGGTGAGCTGACCGCGATGATGGCTGAGGTGGCTGATGTGCTGTCGGATGACGGCGGTCCGCGGCAGTGTCATGAGCACCTTGTCGCCCATCTTCAGCGACCAGTCCGCGTCCCAGTCCTCATCCTGCGACGCCTCGAGTGCAGCACGCGCAGCGCGGACGTTCTCATCGAATGTTGCGAGCAGTGTTGCCGTGCTCTCGTTGCTGTAGCCGCCGGCCTTCGTCAGGTCGAGCGACTGATGCTCGAGCGTCTGCGCGATCCAGCCGGGCATCCACGCCACGAGCTGCGCGAGGTGTGCGATCGAAAACGACTTCGGGTGGGGCTTCCAGTCCGGCTTGTCGTCGGGCACCCGTTCGATGACGCGACGCGTGGCGGCCATCTCCTGCTCGAACTCGGGGATCAGATCATTTCCGATCGACATGACGACTCCTTTGAACGAACGCGGGATCGGGATCGGGATTGTGTTCGGTTAGCGGGATCGGGAACTGCGGCTACCGGGGGCGCTGCACCAGACATGATCCCGTATTCATTCAGATCATTGGCGGCGCAGGTCGGGGACGAAGATGGCGATTGCCTGGCCCTTCCTGTTCGACGGCGTGCCGAACAGGGCGCCGAGCACGCGTGACGTGCTGCTGGGATCCGTCATGTCGCCGAGGACGATAGCGTTTGCGCCGAGCTTGCCAGCTTCCTGCCGCATCTTGTCGAGCATCTGAGCTTCGTTGGTCGTGTTCTCGTCGCCCTTCGCGGTGAGAATCGCGATGCGCTCGTGCGGCGGCACGCTGTCACCGGGCAGATACACGTGCACGGAGTCGCGGGGCACGGGGTACGCCACCCGTGAGCTCGAGAGCACGGACTTGTTGACGGAAACGCACCCCGCCACAGCCGCCATGAGTGCGACTGCGAATAATGCCTTTCGCATACTGCTGTTCTCCTGAGGTTCGGTCAGACCGGATTGGTCTCACAAAACGTTGGCAGAACAGTCGTTCGATTTCAAGACCGCTGGAATGAAACGAACGCGGGATCGGGATCGGGATCGTGTCGGTTAGCGGGATCGGGACCTGCCGTTCCGGGATCGGGAACTGCCGTTACCCGCGAACCGCACACGAACACGCTCCCGATCCCGATCCCGTTTTCGTTATCCGCTACGCCCCGGCCAGCGCCCGGACGGCCTCCGCCATGGCGCGAACACGCTCGGCGTCGGCGGCGTTCGCTGCATCCGCATCGAGCTGTGAGGCGAGTCGGTTCAGCTGGTCGCGGCGAGCGGTGCTGGTAGCGCGCTCGGCGGCGTCGATGGCGGCGGCGATCGCCGTCGTACGGGCTTCGGGGAGACCGTTGTTGCGCACGAGCTGGTCGAGGTACGAGCGCACGACGGGGAAGGCGGCCGGCCACACGAGCTGCGGCTGCATCTGCGGGTTGTACTCCTCCATGCGGATGAGCTTCGCGGCATCGATCTCGTTCTGCGACAGGTGCTCGTTCGGCGTGAGCTCCAGCACGTCGAGTCCGCGGGACAGCTCGGACGAATAGATGTGGCCGTTGTACCAGTACGCGCCCCAGGAGCCGCCGACCACGAGGTTTTCGTCGTCAACCGGGCCGCGGTCGAAGTACGCGATCTCGATCGGGTTCGCCGGGTCGGTGAAGTCGAATACGTTGACGCCGCCCTGGTACCAGCCCTGGACCATGATGTCGCGGCCGGGCACGGGGATGAGCCCGCCGTTGTGGGACACGCAGTTCTCGGTGTCCGTCTGCGCCGCTAGCATCTTGAAGTAACCGTGCTGCGTCATGGCGCCGTTGTCGCCGATCGTCAGGATCGTGTTGCCGCCGAGGCGCTCGGGGTCGGTGATGCGGCAGCGCGGGGACGTGCCGCCGCCCCACTCGTCGGTGAACACGACGGAGCTGCCGTCGTTGCTGAACACGGCCGTGTGCCAGAGCGAGAAGTTCAGGTCCGACTTCGCATCGAGGCGCACTGGCTTCTCGGGGTTCTTCGTGTCGAGCAGGATGCCGAAGCTGCCGCACGATCCCGCGACGAGATTGTAGGCCGGATAGGACGTGAGGTCGTGGCAGCCGGACGGTCCGGTGGCGCGCCGGTTGTTTGCGGCCGCTTCGTCCGCGGCGACACCGGCGCGGCCGGGCGAGCGCGGCAGGTCCTCGAAAATGCGGGCGTAGCCGACGACAGCGGCCTGCTCGATGTTGTTGAGCGGGACGCGGATGATGTCGACGCGGTACTGCGACGTGTTCGCGTTCTCGGCGACGGTGCCTTCCGAGCACTCGATCTCCGGGACTTCGCCGGCATCGCGCACGGACGACGATCCGCCGACGTAGATGTAGATCACGTTGCGGTCTGTGGGATGCGGCACGATGGTGTGCGTGTGCGAGCCGCGGCAGGTCTGGATGTTCTTCACGAGACGCGGGTTGCGCGGGTCACTCACATCGAAGATGCGCACGCCGCGCATGCGGTCCGCGCCATCCTCCACGCCCTGCATGCCGCAGTCCTTGCGGGAGCGGCCGGACTCGGCGGAGATGAACAGGAGGTTGCCGTAGATGGACGGGTCGCCCTGGTCGGTGGCGCAGACGACGGTGCTGAGCAGCTCGGGGCCTGCCGGGTTCGAAATGTCCCAGACGCTGAAGCCGCTGAAGTTGCCCTGGTAGAGCGTGTTGCCGCGGAACGCGAGGTCGGAGTTGATGTAGGCAAGGCCGCGTGCGGAGTCGAACTCCATGGGCTTCGGTGACCACGATGTCAGCTCCATGTTCCAGCCGGCGTACGCCGCGGTGTTTTCCGTACCGGCGGCCAGGTGCGCGCGCGGATCATTCATCGTGGCGATCGTGTCCTGCGCGAACGCGGGTGCCGTGGTTGCGACGGCGGCCGCCAACGTCGCGATACCGGCAGTGGCTCGGGCGTACGACTTCATGCGTGCGGATTTCGTCATCGGGCTGGGCTCCTTGCGGGGTTCTCGAGCATGTCGAGCATGACGCTCATCGTGTAGATCTCGTCGCGCTGGTCGGCGTCGACGTCGGTGGCGAAGCGGAAGATGTCGGGGTCCTGGCCGGCGCCGGGCGTGTCGAACAGCTCGTCGACCATCTGGAGCGCGCCTTCGTGGTGCCGGATCATGAATGTGAGGAAGAGCCGCTCGAACTCGCGGCCGCGGGCAGCACCGAGCTGCTCGAGCTGTGCGGGTGTGAGCATGCCGGGCATCATCATGCCGTGCATGTACGCGTCGTCGGGGATCGGCTGGTTGCGGTCGGTCAGCCACTGCTTCATGAGGCCGATCTCGTCGGTCTGCGAGATCTCGATCTTCTCGACCAGCCGGAGGAAGTGCTCGCTCGCGCCGCGCGACGGTGCCATGGCGGCCATGACCAGTGCCTGGTCGTGGTGCCCGATCATGTGCTGCATGAAGCGGACGTCGGCTACGCTGAAGCCGGGTCCTGCCGTAGCCGCGAGCTGGCCGTGCGCTGCGTGGGCGTCGTGCTGCGAGTCGGCGGGCTGGACGGGTTGCGCGGTCTGGTGGCCGGCGTGGTCTTCGGTGGCCGCCGGTTCGGCGGCGTCGGCCGGGGATGCGGCCGGGACCGGTGCGGTCGAGGCGCAGCCGGCGAAAATCAGGGGCGCCGCAAAGGCGAAAAGATGCCGGTGTCGTATCACGTGAGGCCGGGCGTCGGGGTCAGTCGCTGGGTGGTTGAACCCTTATGGTAAGGTCTGGCGGGGGGAAGCGCCACCGCCCCCCGGCTCTGAGCGACTGTCCCCGCGCCGGGCTACAGCATCCGGGCGGGCCTCACGGCCGTGCTTATGGTGCCCGGTTCGAGCATACCCGATCCAGCAGTGAGCTGCCGACGGATCCCGGCACCGCGGGATTCATCTCCACGTCCTTCGCCGTCCAGTTATTGACGGCCGTGTCGCCCGCGTACTCGACGAACGAGACCAGGCCGAGCGCGTCCCCGCCGCAGTCCACCCGCACGAGTCGCTTCTCCGAATCGTACTGCGCATCGCCGGTGCTGGGTGGCTGCATGCCCGGATACGTCCAGCGGGTCCACACCTGAAGGATGTTGTCGCCGGTGTTCCGGATGCTGGACGGCAGGTAGAACAGGCTGGCGTCGTTGTCGGAGGCCTGGCCGTACTGCACCCATTCCTCGGTGTCGCGCGCGGTGTTGGCCTCGAGGGCGCTCACCGACAGCGTGTAGTCGCCGGTCTCATCGCCCTCGTACGTGGTTACGATGATGACGTAGCGGCCGGTCACGGGCAGCGTGACATCGAGAAGGGCGTTGGAGTCGCCGCCGCTGTCGTCGTCCTGGTTCTCCCACTCGATGTCGCTGGTGATGATGGCGAGATAGCTGTCGAAGGAGGACGAGCGGAGCGATACGGCGATGCGCTGTCCTGCCCGACCGTAGAAGTCGTAGGCGTGATAGTGCTCGCCTTCATCCAGTCGCGGATCCTCGTCCGTGAGGGAGCCCGTCTTCGTCTCGCCGACCGCGATGACGAGGCTGGTCAATGCGGGCTGGGCATGCGTCGCCGCCGCGACCGGCACCGTGGCCTGCGCGACTGTGCTCTGCGCGGCCGCGGGCGCAGCAACGAGCACTGCGAGCAGTACCGGTACGAGGGCAGGCGACTTCGTATTCGTGAACATGTGCGTCTCCCTGGTGGTCGGCAGCGTCGCCGACGTGCAATGCGTCTTGTCTGCTGATGCGCGGATCGGGTAGAGGCGTTGATCGCGCAACCGGTGTTCGTACGGCATCTGATGTGCCGCGGAGCGGCTCCCTTTCGGGGGTAAAGCGCTTCGGACACACGTGGGCCGGGTACCGGCGAGGCTGAGCGTGCTAAATGGTTTGGTGAACGCCAGCTAGCCGGGAGCGTGTCGGCATGGATTCGGCTCGGTGCAGGGCACAGTGAGTGTTTCGCGGCTGCGACCGTAGGGCGCGTGGGAGCGGCGGAGGGCGAAAACATGTAGGGAGTGGCGAATATTGTTGCGCCGGAAAGAACCGGTTGCGTCGGGCGTCGCGTGCGCGATCGACGCGGTTCGGACCGGTTGCCGACGACCGGGGCGACGTGCCAGGGCAGGTGCTGGCGACTTGCCCGGGGCGACGTGCCGGGGCAGGTGCTGCCGACTTGCAATCGTCCGGTTGGTGACGCGAATTCTGGCCAGTGGAACATTCGCGGCATCTGGCGCGGCTAACCGTCCATCGAGATGTCTTCCCGCGGGGGCACTGGAACATTGACCGTGTTTGCCGCCCTCAATCGTCCAATCCTGCCGACGCCTATCGCGAACTGGACGGTTGGGGGCTAATGAACGCGCTGGCGCGCGGGGGCATTACCCGGCGGAACGGGTCGCGCGACAAAGTGCGGTCACCGCTCGATGCGCAGGCGTACCACGTAGTTCACATCGTATTCGTCGCGCTGCATGCCCCAGACGTGGTCGCCGCGCATGAACATGGGGACGAAGCGATCCGGCGCCTCGAGCCGGGCGAGCCATGTGCCATCCGGCTGGAAGACATCGTAGACGGCGGGCTCGAGCCACTGATCGATGGGCGGCGGTGCACCCGGCTCGCGCTCTTCCTAGGGGTCGGCGGGCTGCCGCTCGCCGGGCTGACGCGCCTGCACCCAGATGCGGTTGTCGTGTGCGATGGTGACGGAGCCGATGAACGGCTTCGTATCGGGGATCGCGGGCCCCTGCCAGCTCCAGTTCGGCTGGGTCTGCCGCATGTTGCGCAGCACGCCCTCCTCCGCCGCTGCCTTCTCCGCGGCCTGGACGGGCACGGCCTCGATCGTCCGCGTGATGCGGAACGGGCGGTCGTCCTGCACGGTGTGGATGGTGTAATCGCTGGTAATGGCCCAAACGACGTTGCCGCCGCGGTCGATCGTCCACTGGATGCCCGGTGAGAAGGGCACGGACGTGGCGCTCATGCCGTTACCGTCGGGCGATCGGGCGGTTAGCGGTTCCGACTGGAAGTCCGGACGCGGGTTGCGGATCGTGTCCTGGATCGTGCCATCGGCGCCGAAGCGCTGATATCCGACGCGGAACATCTGCCCTTCGATGCGATCGGCGACGACGCTCGTGTGGATGCGGCCGAGCGTATCGACGCGCATCGGCGTCGTGGTGAAGAACCCGCCCGGTATCGTGAGCGTGCCCACCGACTCGCCGGCAGGGTCGTAGAAGTTGATGCGGGCGTTGCCGAAGTCGCGCACGGCGAGGCGGCCGTCGGGCATGAAGTCGAGGCTGTGCGGCTGCTTCAGCTCGCCGGGGCCTGACCCGGAGCGGCCGATGTCGCGCACGTGGCGTCCGGTCTCGTCGTAGACGCGGACCGTGAGCGCCTGCTGGTCGAGCACGTACATCGCGCCGGCGGAATCGACCGCCATGCTGACGACGCGGCCGAACGTGTACTCCTCGGGACCTTCCAGCTCGCCGATCCGCACTTCCTCCACCAGCCGCGCCGAGTCGCCCCAGGCGGGCATCTGCTGGGCGCGGGCAATGATGGTATCACCGATCGTGTCGTATTCGACGGTTGCGCTGCGTGCGTTCGCGTCGCCGCCGCTGCATGCGGTGGTGAGGAACGCGCCGCAAGCGATGAGCTGTACGATGGTGGCTGAGCGGCGGACGGGCATCGTCATGACTTTGCGCGTGTCGAGTGATTGGCGGCCGGCACTGGTGTGCGAGAGTGGTACGATAGCGGCGCGTGAGCAGATATGCAGGGGTGCTGGGACGGTCAGGGGTGTCTGCGCCGCGAACAGCAGCCGATCAGAGTGAAGACCCGGCACAGGGTTCCGCGCGCGATCGGGTTGTCTCAGCGCACGGTCAATAGCTGGCGGATCATGAAGCCGTCGACTTCGTTCCCGGCAGAGATCACGGCGTCCATCGGGCGATCCGGCGTCCACAGGAAGTCCCGGGTCTCCCCGACGCCGAAGCCCCACTGTCGCGATGGTCCGGGCACGCGCTGCGAGGTGGGCACCCATGCGCCGTCCTTCGAGATCGGCATCCAGCTGAGCAGAGTCGAATCGGCGTGCAGCTCCAGATCGATGGGCGCGGTCGGCATGATATTGACGAAGCGCAGCCGGTAGGTGGTGCCCACGCGGAGCGTGAGCGGCGGCGGTGCGTGGCGTCCATTGATCGCCTGCTGGTTGGTGCCGCCGTCGACGGAGCGTGCCATCATGAAGATCAGGTCCGTCTCGGGGTCGAAGCGCTGACCCGGGTCCAGCACGATGAGCGGACCGTACGCGCCCGTCGCGAGCTGCAGCCCCTCGTCCATGTGCGTGTGGTAGATGTACGTGCCGGAACGCGGCGGTGTGAATGCGACGGTGAAAGAGTCGCCCGGCGCAATCAGCGGCGCGAGGTTGGAACCGGCACCGCTCCAGCCCGCGACGCCATCGTAGATGCTCTCGAGCTCCATGCCGTGCCAGTGTACCGTCGTCAGCTGGCCCGTGCGATTCACGACAGTGATCGCGGTCGTCTCGCCACGCGTGAGCAGCAGAGGTGGCCCCGGAACGCTCACCGAGTCCGGTGCAGGCTCATCGCCTGCCACCAGCACGTACCCCGTCGCACGAAGCAGCGGGTCCTCGGTGGGAGCGGCCTGCTGCATCAGGAGTCGCAGGTGCTGCACCGGCTCGGTGAGCGACACGGCATGAGGCTCGGCGCGATCGGTCGTTCGGATGCCGAGTACGAGCCCCGCCATGCCCTGCAGAGCATGCTGCACCACGTCGTGCGCGTCGTGCTGCTGAAGTGAATCGGGACGTGCCGGGAACGGCGTGATGTGCGCGGCCATGTGACAGTGGAAAAGCCAGTTGCCCGCACGCGTCGGCGTCCACTCCATCGCGAACGTGCTCCCGCTCCGCATGAACTCGGTGACTACCTCGCGTGCGTCGGCATCTGTGTACGTCGTATCCGCCGCACCGTCGCCCTTTGCCTGAACACGGAAATGGAAGCCATGCAGATGCATTGGGTGCGTCAGGTAACTGCCGTTCAGCCAGCGCCAGCGCACCGTGTCACCGACAGTCTGATCGATACGCTCGCTGTGCGGCCACGAGCGCCCGTTGATCGCCAGCTCGAAGATGTCCTCGAGCGGCGGCGGCTTCGTGGTGTCCGGCAGGATGTCGAGCACGGTGATGACGAAGATGCGTTCCGCCGGATCCGGCGCGATACCGGTCGGATCGATCACGATCGCGCCCGTCAGCTGGCCGTCGCGGCCGGTGCGGTCCACGATGCGCACTTTGCCGCTCGTCGTCCCCCAGTACAGGTATGTGCCGGGTGCGCCCGCGCGGAACGTTACTTCTCGACGCGTACCGGGCCGCACGACGATCGTATCGTCCGCGACCGTGCCCGCACGCATGCCATGGACGATGAGCGTCGAGTCCGGGATGTCGTTCGCGATCGTGACGCGCACATCCGTTCCCTGCTCCGCGCGCAGAAGCGGTCCGGGAATGCGCGGCGCGCCGCCCGTCTCGGCGAATGCCTGGACCGTGGCTGCGCTGTCGACATCGAGGTCCGGTCGCCAGGCTGCGAGCTGCGCGACGAGATGCAGCTCCGTCGTCCCGTTCACGATGCTGCCGCCGGGCGTGCGATTGTCGTTCGGCAGCACGCTGTCAGGCGCAAACGTGCGTGACGCAGGCGGTGCAGGTGTGTGCGTGAACGCGAACAGGATGCACGAAAGGCATCCGGCGACTGCGACGGGACGAACCTTCATGTGAGCCCGGGATGCTGGAAGACGTCATCCGGTCCGGCATTGCGGGGAGCTGGGGATCGGTCGCAACGGCCGGGTCGGACGGATGATCCAGTATGGAGTGCCTAGAGGCCGGCCGCCAGAGCCTTGGTTGATCGGTACGGGGCCATTCGTCCGAAGCCTGTGTGCCGCGCCGGTTCAGGATCGTCGTCCTGCTCCTGTGCGGCCGCACTGACCCCGATTATTCGAGGGGAAACGTCCTGAACTTCAGGTTCCGCGCAGCGGTCAGCATCCGCTCGTCATAGGACGCCAGCGAGACGTCCTGTCCCTGCTCGCGCAGGAAGTAGAGTGAGGCGAGGTGGAGGGCGTCGAGGGTCCGCACCGGCGATGGGAACGGCGCACGCGCGCGCACCAGGACATCGGCGATCAGGTCCAGGAATGCGACCCGGCCAAGCAGCGCCTGCGCCGCTTCCGCGTGACTCTTCGTCAGGCCGCGCGCATGTATCCTTGTCCACAGCTCGTATTCGAGCAGCCGGCTCGACACGAGCGTTTGCGTCCACAGGTCGTCGGGGGGCCGCCGGTCTTCGGCGAGCAGGTGTGCGAGCACCACCGATGTGTCCAGGTAGATCAACGGTCCGTCCGATCCTGCTCCAGCTCCGCCAGGAGGTCGGCGAGAGGTGCGACCGGGGCGCGCGGCGGCACACCACCCGCCGGCAGCACCGGCGGCCTCAGCCACCCCGCCCGCACCGCGTCCGCCAGCAGCGCATCGGCGCCCAGCTCGGCCGTCCCGCTCTGCGGCGGCCCGAGCTCCGCAACGACGCGATCGCGGTCCGTCACCAGCACGCGCTCTCCGCCAGCCGCAATCCGGACGTACTCGCTGAGCCTGTTCTTCAGCACTTTCAGTCCCACGACTCTCATTGCTGAAAGGTAGCTTCCGGTAGCTACCTACAGCAAGATCGTGTCGAACGGGTGTCACCTAAAGCGGGGGCGGGATCGGGAGCGTGTTCGTGTGCGGCTCGCGGGACCGGACGGTGGCGATTGCGTGCCTTGACAAATTAATTTGTCGGAACCATCGTGCTGCATGGCTCAAGCCGCTCCCGCTCTCCGAATCATTCGCGCTTCAGGCGCCCTCGCCCTGCTCGACCCGGACCGCCGCCGGCTGGCCGAGGCGCTGGCTGACGGACCGGACTCGGCATCCGGGCTGGCGCGACGTCTGGGAGAGAAGCGGCAGCGGCTGAACTACCATCTGCGCGTACTCGAGGATGCAGGTGTCGTGGAGCTCGAGGAGGAGCGACGGCGTGGCAATCGCACGGAGCGCGTGCTGCGTCTGGCCGCGCAGCGGTTCGTGGTGGATCCCGCTGCGCTGGGTGCGGTAGCGGCCGGGGACCCGAACGAAGTCGGCGACCGGTTCTCGGCGGGCTACCTCGTCGCGCTCGCGGCGCGCGCGATCCGCGAGATGGCGGAGCTGATGGAGCGTGCGAAGAAGGGTCGGAGGCGACTGGCGAGCGCATCGCTGAACGTGTCGGTGCGCGTCGCATCGCCCGAACGATTCAATGCATTCACCCGTGATTTGACACGCGCCATCGCGGAGGTAGTCGCTCAGTACCACGAGGAGGACGGCGACGGCCGCTGGTTCCGCGTGGTCGCCGCATCGTATCCAGGTCCATCGTCCGATGAACAGGAGGCACAGCCATGAGCGAGCGAAACCAGACGTCGTCCCGGCCGGCAGCCGTGCAGCAGCCGGGAACCCGCTCCGCGGAGGGCGCGGTGACGATCGAAGCGACGCCCGAGCGCGTGTGGCACGCGCTCACGGATGCGCGCGAGCTGGAGCGGTGGTTCCCGCTCGATGCGAGTGTGGAACCGGGCGAGGGCGGGAGCATCCGGATGTCATGGCGCAACGAGTTCGATGGCGACATGAAGATCCTGGTGTGGGATCCGCCGCATCACCTGCGGACGTCATGGTCGTTCGGCGAGGGTGAGGCTCCTGCCCAGATCACGGACTACATCATCGAGGCGAAGGGCGGCAGCACGGTCATCCGCGCGGTCACGTCCGGCTTTCCGCTCGACGCATCCTGGGACGGCTGGGTCGAGGGCACGAAGCGCGGCTGGGCGTTCGAGCTGCGGTCGCTGAAGCACTACCTCGAGCATCACGAAGATGAAGCGCGCCATGTGATCTACCTGCGTCGTCGCGTAGCGCAGTCGCCGGAGGAAGTGTGGGCGCGGCTCCGGACGTCATCGTTCGGTCGGTGGCTCCAGGCGGGTGAAGCGTTCGATGACCGGCCGGCGAGTCAGTATGCGGCGATCGTCGACGATCCTCCGGATGCGATGCTCCGGATCTCGGTGGAGCCGGGCGGGCCGGGCGCGGATCAGCGGGAGGTAGTCGTGTTCATGTCGGTGTGGGGTGACGGGGGTGAGCGGGTCGCAGCGCTGGAGCGGGAATGGGCGAGTGAGCTGGTGGCGGTTTTCGAGGACGGGGTGACGCCGTAAGGCCGGACTTGCGCAGCGGCCAGCAGCGGCCAACCTTCCGGACGATCGTACACCGCCGGACGCAGCCCCACATCTTCTCCCCCCGGAGGCCAGCCATGAAGCGACGCAGTTTCATCCGCACGGGTGCCGCAGCCGCGCTCGGCACAGCGATACCGATGCCGGTGCTGTCGATGTCCACGGTGCCGTACCGCAGCCTGCGGCAGGACCAGGACGTCGTTGCCGTGACGGGTGATGGTCGCGAGGTGGTGCTGCGCGGCAGTGCCATACGCGAGCTGGACGACCGGCTGCTGGGTCGCGTGCTGCTTGCGAACCGCGACGGGTACGACGAGGCGCGACGCGTCCTCAATCCGTCGTTCGACCGCCATCCGGCTCTGATCGCGCAGGTCACGGGTATTGCCGACATCCGGCTGGCCGTCGATTTCGCACGCGAGCACAGTCTGCTGCTCGCAGTGAAGTGCGGCGGACACAGTGCATCCGGCAAATCGACGTGTGACCGCGGCATGATGATCGACCTGTCGCCGTTCCGCGGTGTGCACATCGATCCGGCGGCGCGGCGCGCGCGCGTGACGGGCGGCAGTCTGCTCGGACAGCTCGACCATGACGCGATGGCGTTCGATCTCGTCACGACCATGGGCACGGTGTCGCACACGGGCGTCGGCGGACTCGTGACCGGGGGCGGCTTCGGCCGCGTCGGACGCCGGTTCGGTCTTGCCATCGACAACCTCGTGTCGGTCGATGTCGTGAGCGCGGATGGACAGCTCCGGCACGCCAGCGCCGAGCAGGAGCCGGATCTGTTCTGGGGCGTGCGCGGCGGCGGCGGGAACTTCGGCATCGTCACGAGCTTCGAGTTCCAGCTCCATCCGATGCAGCGCCAGGTGATCGGGGGCGCTATCGTCTATCCGATCGCACGTGCGAAGGAAGCGCTCGCCATCTACGCGGACTACCTGCCGCAAGCGCCGGACGAGCTGGACCTGGACCCGTTCATGTCGCTGCCCGGCGGCAACGAGCCGGGCGTCGTCGGCTTCAGCGTGTGCTGGTCCGGTCCGGCGGGCGAGGCCGAACGCGCGCTTGCACCGATCCGGCGGCTCGGCACGCCGCTGGCCGATGTCCAGGCGATGGACTATGTCGCGCTCCAGAAATCCGGCGACATCTCCGATCCGCGCGCCCGCGCCGGCTACCTCAAGAGCGGATTCCTCCCCGCGCTCCCACCCGACCTGATCACGGCCCTCGTAGAGGGGTTCGAGGGACACCCGACCCGTTCCACGATCATGTTCATCCAGCCCGGCGGCGGCGCGATCGGGCGCGTGTCGAACGAAGCGACAGCGTTCTCTCACCGTGACGCCCTCGGCAACCTCGGCGTCGGCGTCGACTGGCCTGTCGGCGATGATCCGGACATGCACGTCGCGTGGATCCGCGACTTCTGGACGCGGATAGAGCCGTTCACGCGGGGGTTCTACTCGAACGATGGCGCGCCCGACATGTACACCGAGTCCGCCGTCACCCGGAACTATCGCGGCAATCTCGAGCGCCTGGTCGGCATCAAGCGGCGCTACGACCCGGACAATCTGTTCCGGCTGAACGCGAACATTCAGCCGGGCTAGTGGGCCGGAGTCAGTCGCGAGCCGGCGGCGGCGTCCTGTACAGCTCGCGCAGGTTGTCGCGGGTGAGGACAGCGATAGCGCCGCCGAGCGCGACGACGACGAGTGCGCGCCAGAACTCCCATACGAGCACGCCAGCCGAGATGACGGCGAGTACGATCGCGAAGCTGGAGAGGAAACTGAGGAGTCGACCCTCGGCGGCCGCCTCGAGCGCAAAGAAGACGATGGCCGCGACCAGGAGCCACACCCACCAGTGCGCCGGCAGCACGAGGAGCAGGAGCACGACGATCAACAGCGCGAACGCGCCGCTGAGGGCGGACCACACCTGGAAGACACGGCGCGGCGGCGGCGTCGGGTCCGGACGGCGCGGGTTATCCAGATGCGTATGCGGATCGTCCGACATTTCGTGGACGCGATTCGCGTAGCGCCGAACGAACTCGTGTGTCTGGGCCAGCGCGGTTCGTTGCTGCTTCAGCGCGCGCAGCTTCTCTTCCGCGGCCGCGAGTCGGGCCGCTGTCCGTTCGTATGTAGTGCCGCAATCCTGTGAGGCGCGGAGCGCGGCCTCGTCGAGCGCTCGGGTCTGAACGAGCTGACGTACGCGCGCGATCCTGTCATCGATGCGCTCGATGTCGATGGTGAGCGTGCGCTGGCGCGCCTCCAGTGCGGGTGCCACCTGTGGCGGCGGCAGCACCTTCTCCAGGCCCGCGAATCCCACGGGATCGTACCAGGAGAGGCGGACGGATCCGTCACGGTTGTATTTCGGGCCCGCGGGCGCACGTTCACCGCCGAACGGATCCTGAGTGTCGAGTCCCCAGAGGCCGCGGTAGTGGCTCACCCACGCGACATCGTTGGAGATCACGATCGGCACCCACTGCGCATCGCCGCCGGGGCCGATTGTCCGGCCATCGCCGCGTGCGTAGTCGACGAACGGGATGCTGACCAGGGCATCGAGCTTCCTGTCGACCGACTCCGAAAGGCCCTGTCCGAGATTCTCGATCCACAGCCGGCGCAGCGAGTCCGCCGTGCGCTTCACCGGCCGGAGGAAGCGCGGCTCGACGCCCATCAGGTACTCGCCCGGCTCGAAGTAGCTCGCATGGGATCCGGCCGCGACGAAGACGACCGGGTGAGTGCCTTCCCTGACCAGCAGCGGATCGTCCCAGCGGCGGCGCAGGCCATCGCCGTACTCGTCGTGCGACGCGTACGCGATCCAGCGCGGTTCCAGCGAGCCATCGCCGGCCTCGTACAGGTACACGAAGATCTGCTCCCAGTCCGCCTCGTGATCGTTCGCGCCCTGGAAGCCGGACCTCCAGTCGTTCATCGCGTAGAAGAACATGTAGTGGAGGATGGTCCAGCCGCCCGCGCGCACGACGCGGCCGTAGTAGGCACGTCGATCATCGCGCTTCAGCAGCTCGTCGTAGCGGAGCTCTGCAGCTGCTGCCGTACCGCCCGGAACCGTACCGCGGACGAGGAGCGACAGGTCGAAGGCGGCGTCGAGGAGCCGGGACCATGGCGGCACGCGCGCGAGCCGGCCGGGTGCGTTGAAGCGGGCGCGGTGCGGATGGAGCAGCCGCTGCCGGTACTCGCGAGCGGAGAGCGGTCGCTCCACGAAGCGCAGGCTGAGCGCAACGCCGTTCAGCGAGATGCCGTGATCGGAGAGGCGGTCGAGGTCGAGCTCGCCATGCGGGACCACGAGTCGCGCACGGCGATCGTCGCCCCTCGTCCACAGACTGCACTTCCGCACGTACTCGTCCACCGGGCACGGGAAGAACAGCTCGCCGTCCGTGAAGCGGAGGATCGGCTCGTGACGTCGCAGCAGTTCCGCGTCGGTCATGTAGATGCCGACATCGCATGATCGGGCAGGAACAGGAGCTGTACGCTGCGCTGATTGATGTAGAACACGGTCAGGACGTTGAAGAGCATGCTGATGTAGCGCGGCTCGCCGCGCACGTACAGCAGGAGACCTTCACCGAGCGCGATGCCGACCATGATCATCAGCGCCGTCCACGCCCAGCGCCGGCGCCCCCACAGACCGATGGCGACGATGAACCACGCGCCGGCGATCAGGAGCCGCAGCAGCCGGTCGACCTCCACGTCGTCGAGACCCGGCAGAGTCGGTCGCTCCAGGCCGAACTCCAGACCGAGGCTGACGTAGGACCGCGACACATCCAGAGCGATGAGCACCGCATTGACGAGGATCAGCGTGATGATCGCGTACAAACCGAACGGCCGTCTGCCCATACGCCTCTCTAGAACACGGGTGAAGCCGGCCGCGGCTTCAGCAGGAACAACCCCTCCTGCACACTCGTCACGATGACGGTTCCGCTCTTGAAGAACGGATACGTGCTCCAGGCGCCGCTGAAGCCGGGTCCCTCGAGGAACGGCGTGGTGTCGAACGTGCCGATCTCGCGCGGGTTCTCGGGGTCGCTCACGTCGAGCACATGCAGGCCGTAGCGGTAGTTCGCCTGGTAGGCGACATCGCCCTTCACGTAGAGGTTGTGCGCGCTCGCCGGCATCGAGCCCATGAATTCCCGGGCGAGGACGGGATCCTCGAGGTCGGTCAGGTCCCAGACGAGCGTGCGCGTGGTCGCGGCGCCGCCCTGGATGACGTCCGCCTCGTCGTCCTGGATGAAGTAGCGGTCGTCTTCCGTCGTCCAGCCCTGATGGATGTAGCCGGCGTTCGGCGATGACGCGCGCGACAGTGCCCGCGGGCTCTGCTTGTCGGTCACGTCGGCGATTGCGAACGCGTTGCCGTTCGACAGGAGGCAGATCTCGCGCTCGCGATAGCGATCGTCGGGGCCGCGATAGATGACGCACTGCACGTCGTGCGTGCCGCTCTCATCGCGGAAGCAGCCGGCGAACTGCGGACTCTGCGGCTCGCGGATGTCGATCATGTGCAGCCCGCCGCCGCACGTCTGGCCGCCGCCGCGCGAGCCGACGAGGTATGCGAAGCCGGTCTCCTCGTTGATCGCGATGTTGTGCACGCTCGCGACATTCGTGTAATGGACGTCCGGCTCGAACAGCGCTGGCGCGTCCGTGACGTCGCGCAGGCGACGCAGGTCGAACACCTGCATGCCGTGGTTGCCGGCGCCGTCCGCGACGATGTAGGCGTGATCGCGGTAGGTCTTGATGTCGCGCCAGAGCTGCGATGGTGGGGTGTCCGGCGTCTTCGGCAGGTCGCCGATCAGCACGGGATTCGTCGGGTCAGTGATGTCGATGAACGACGTGCCATCGTTCCTGCCGACGAGCGCGTACTCGCGTCCGGTTTCCGGATCGGTCCAGCCCCAGTTGTCGTTCGTACGCACGCCGCGCGCGTGCTCGGGTGCGCGCAGCATCGACGACGGCATGAACGCGAGCAGGTCGACATCGCTGCAATCGAACGCCCCGACACTGCCGTCCGTGCACTGTCGCTCCGCACCGACGAGGGCGGGCAGCGCGTCCGGCGCACTGACGAGCATCGTGCCATTGGTCCACGCGCCGCGCTCGTCGCGCTCGTAGACCTGGATTGCGCCGGCCTGATGGTGCATGCCTGCGGCCGTGACCGCGATCACACCTGCATGTGCGGCGATGCGGTCGCCGAAGCCGTCGCGCGTGTCCGAATCCGTCAGCTGAATGCGACGCACGGGGTCCCCGCCGCCCGTACGGTAGACGTACGTCGTGCCGATGTCGGTGCCGCGCGGTGCGGGCGCGCCGACCCATACATCGTCGCCGGCCAGTGCGACTGCACTGCCGAGCCGGTCGCCGGTTTGCGCGTTCGCGACCGTGAGCCGCGCCTGCTCCGACCACGTCCCGGTGCGCGCATCGCGCCGATACACGTGCGCGGCGCCGCGTCCATCGTCGGCGCCGGGCGCGCCAACCACGAGCACGTCATCGTCGAGCGCGACGGCAGTGCCGTACGTTGCGTTGAGCTGCGGTGTCGCCGCGATCGTCGCGGCCTCGCGCCAGGCACCGTTCTCGAGCACGAACTCGACGACGCGACCGGCCCGCTCGTGCGTGCTGTCGCCCGGCATGGCCTGGTTCGGTGCACCAATCAGCGCGCGGTCATTCGCGAGCGCGATCGCTGCGCCGAACGCATCGCCCGGCGCGCTGGCGGCAGACTGCAACCGGCCGTGCCGCGACCACCCGTCGGCGCCACGCCGGAACACGTGCACCGTGCCCGGCGGCTGCGGTTGCGGCTCCTGATTCGGCCGCGCAGGCGGGGCCTCGCCTGGCACACTTCCCGGCTCACCCACGAACAGCCAGTCGCCAGCCGCGGCCAGCGCAATACCAAAATGCGTGCCGCAGTAGCCGTACTGGTTGCACTCTGCATCGGCGCCCGTGATGCCGTCCGTCGCGAGCATTCCCGCGTGGTGCCAGCCGGTACCCTGTCGCTCGAAGATGTGGATGCGTCCGCCGCGCTGTGCGACGAACAGCGTGCCGCCGGTGCGGGCGAGCACGGTGCCGAAACCATCCGCGCGTGCGGCACCCGGCGCCTCGAGCCGCGCAGCCTCACGCCACCCGCCGGCGCTCTGCCGATAGACGTAGACCAGACCCGGTCGAGACCAATTGTTCGGCTCCGCCACGATCAGCTCGCCATCGTCGATCACGACGGACGTGCCGAACGAGCCCGACTGTGCAGCCGCCGGCGTCACGGTGAGCGCGAGCAGGATCAGGCATCGTATGAGACGGGGCAGAAAACGCATGGAGACCTCCGGACAGGTCGGGGCGGGCCGCGCCGGTCAGTGCCGGCGGTCCTGCGGACGGGGCATGTTACGGCGGACCCGATACAGATCGCAACTGAACCGGGAGCGGTATCGGGATCGTTAGCGGATCGCGTGGGCGGGCCCGCGCCAGCACGAGATCGTGATCCAGACCTTGAGAAAGTAGTCACGCGTGACTACCGGCTGCGTCGCGCGCGGCGGCGGCAGCGTGGCCGCGTCGCTCACGACGTCGCCGGCAATACCACCCGCGGCATCGAGATACGCACGCAGGTGCTCACGCCACACGCGTGCACGCTCGCGGGCTGATGCGTCAACTCGTGGTCAGCGCGTCGAGCGCCGCGTCCGGCGCGCGGTCCAGGGGTGGCGGAGGACTGCGCATCTCGCTGACCCTGCGACGGATCGCATCGGCATGCTCGCCATCCTGCCACAGGTAGAGGCCGAGCGCGCACTGACCTCCCCCTCCTGCGTCGCCGGCAGCGCGAAATCGGCGCACGCGGCGCTGCCCGCCCACGCCGAACGCTTCCGGCGCGCACCCTTACGCTACGGTAGCGGCGCCTCGCACTCGTTTCCCGCGTTTCGCGCCAGACACTCCGCCTGCGGGATCGGGAAGGCGACCGGCACGAAGTCGGTCGGCCGCGGGTTCGGCAGCTCGTCCAGCCGATCGAAGCGCCGGTGGTCGATCCACCGGTGTCCGCCTTCGTGCATGAGCGAGAACTGCCGCTCGTAGAGAAGCGCGTCGATGAACTGCTCGTCGGTGGCCGGCGTGGCGATACCGGTGAGCCCGCCTGACGTGGTGCGGACGAAGTTCAGGTCACTCATCGCGCCCACGATGTCCCCGGTGAACCAGCGCGCCTCCGCGCGCAGCAGGATCAGCTCTTCGTTCCGGATCAGCGGAATAGGGGAACTCAGGCTGTTGTAGATCGTGAACCGGAGATTGGAGGTCACACCGTCCTGAGTCTTCGGGACGGCGAGGATCTCCAGCTTCGACGCCGCCCGCTGGTCACCGGGGTCGGCGTCGTCGTCCATCGTAGGAAACGCGACGATCTGCGGGTCGGATCCCTGGAAGAGTCCGTTCGTGATGTCGCCGGACCCGGTGCCGAAGGAATGGTAGACGCCCAGATCGAGGTCCGCCGCGGTAGAGACGAACGAATTCGAGAGCTGGGTGATGGCGTCGGCATACTGACCCCGATAGACATCCACCCTGGCGTGCAGGGCATGGACCGCCGGGACGAGGTCCGCGGGCGTATCGAAGCCGGCGAACCCCGGCGTGAGCTGGAAGGGGAAAGCGGCGCTCCCGGCCTGCAGGTGCCCCACAGACTCGGTGAGAAGCGCCTCGATCCGATCGTACACGGCGGGTGCCTCGAGCAGCGGCGAGGGTTCATCCCCCACGGGGTTGATGACGGCCACGGCCCCGTTCTCGTCACGGGTCAGGATCACCCGGAGCAGGTCGTACGCCATGATGAATTTCGTGAATCCCCGGATCGCTTCCAGCTCGGCGGCCGAGAAGCCGTCCACGATTTCGAGGGCGCCGAGGAGCACCGACCCGAGGCGCATGTTCGCATACGGCGGGGCCCACAGGCTTCCGCCGAAGGCGCCATCGCCGTTCACCAGTCTGCCATCGAGCATCTGGCCCATGTACCGCGGGTCGGATGGGTCGTAGACCAGGGACTCGCGTCCCAGGATTCCCAGGTGGGAGACGAAGCTCACCTGGCCCGACATGCCGTTTCTCGTGCCGATCAGCAGCCCCTGGGCCGCCTGCTGCACGGTCAGACGCGTCGGATTTTCCGCCAGCTCGTCGAGCGCCGGGTTATTCAGGTCCGGGACCGTAAAGAGATCGTCAGCGCAGCCGGCCAGGAGGACGGCGCCTCCGACGGCGAGTGCGGCAAGAAGATTCATTCTCATCGGGTCATCCTCGCTGGGTTGATCGGGTCGACTCGTTCGCTCGCCGCATCAGAACCGTACGTCCACTCCGAGCCAGAAGCTGCGGCTCGGTGGGAACGGCGCCACGTCGATGTTCCGCGCGATGGGCTGGTTTCCGAAGTTGCTCACCTCCGGGTCCAGTCCGGTGTAGCTCGTCCAGGTGTGCAGGTTGCGCCCGCTCAGCGTCAGGCGAGCCCCGCCGATGCCACCGAAGAGCGCGTTGTCGATCAGGCTGGACGGGATGTCGTAGGAGAGGCTCAGCTCGCGCAGCTTGATGAACGAGGCATCCTCCATGTAGCCGCGGCTGTCGCCGTCGCCCCAGTTGCTGATGCGCTGCACTCCGGCGGTGGTGAAGTCCGCCGAGTTCGCGGCCGCGTCGGCCAGGAACTGCGTCAGATTGATCACGGTGTGACCCTCCACCCACTCGATGAGCGAGACGAGGCTCAACGGCCCCCAGGTCAGGTTGTTCGAGAATCCGATCCGGAAATCGGGGACGGCGTCGCCGATGGAACTGACGATCTGAGTGCCGTCGGGGAGCGGACTGCCATCGTCGTCAATGCAGAGCTGTGCAAATTCTGTGGACGGGCATACGCCCACGTTCGTCACGATCTGGGTGGCGGAGGCTCCCTCCTCGATCCGGAACGCGCCCAGCGACGTGCCGAAACCACCGGTGTTGAACGCCGGCACCGGAAGATCCTGGATCTCGCTCTCGTCCGCGTAGAACGTGGTCTGGCTCAACCAGCTGAAATTGCCCGTCTGGATCGGGGCGGCGTCCAGCGCGAGCTCCCAGCCTCTCACCTCGAGCTTGCCGCCGTTGAAGATCTCGGTGGCGAAGCCTGTCGAGGGAGCGGGAGTCCGCTGGAGGAGCAGGTCCGTGATGCTCTTCCGGAACCAGGTTGCGGTGAGCTGTGCCCGTCCGCCGAACCCGGTCACGTCGGCCCCGAACTCGATCTCCTCCTGCTGTTCGGGCCGGAGGTCGGGCGCGGCCACCGTGCCCTGGATGGTCAGACCGGGGATTCCCGTGATGTTGTTGGTCGCCGTCAGCGGAGTGAACTTCTGCCCGAACAGCGGCTGATTCCCGCTCTGCCCCCACGCCCCCCGCAGCTTCACACCGTCCACCCACGAGGTGAGGTCATCGAATCGGTAAGAGGCGGCCGCCTTCGGATACCAGAAGAATTCCTCGGTATCCGAGTTGACACTGCTCCGATCGGTGCGGATGCCTCCGGTGATGAAAAGCCGCTCGTTCAGCAGGAGCAGCTCCTCCTGGGCGAAGAATCCGAGGTCCCGGATCCGCTGGCGATTCTCGAGGATCTGGACCTGCGTAGCAGCGTCCACATTCTCCTGGCCGCCCGCCAGCCCGAATCCGAAGATCCGCGAAGTGTTCAGCTCCCGGCCCTCGTACTGGAAGCCGGCCGTGGTCGTCGCGCGGAAGGCGTCGCCCGTAAACTCGTGTACGGCGTTCGCGCTCCACGTCAGGTCCATGTTGTTAGTGTTGCTGAGGAGCGACGAGCCAGGCAGGCCGTCACTCGGCTCGAACTGCAACACGGCCGGAAAGTACAGGTCGTTCTCCTGCGTGAAGAAGTCGACGCCGAATGTGGTGACGAGCTCCACTCTCTGATTCGCATTCCTCCACGCGTCGAAGGAGCCGGTCGCCCCGCCGAGCAGGCGCCAGACATCCTCGTCGTTCGTCGACAGGCTCACCGTCTGGAGCGGGTTGCTGCGCTCGAACGGGTTGACCCGGAACCGGTTCGTCGCCTCGTCGAATGACAGGTCGGCGAAGTTCGGCGTGAACGGGAAGACCATCCAGGGGCTCGTGCCGCTGTTGTCGTTGTTGCTGATGCCGCGTGCCGCGAGCGTGTGCATCAGGTTGGTGTGGACGTTCACCTGGAACCGCTCGCCGAGCGCCTGCTCGAGGTTCAACCTGAGGCTCTGTCGCTCGTAGCCGGTGTTGATCATCACCCCTTCGTCCTCCCGCCACGTCCCTGACACGAAGTAGCGGGTGTCATCATTGCCGCCCGCCACGGAGAGGCTCGACTCCATCGAGAGATCCTGCTGGCCCGCGACCTGGTCCTGGTGGTCGAACGTGCGGAGGGGGCGGGCGTCGTCGGAAGCGCCCGCCGGGAAGTACGGCGCCACGGCCGCTGCCCCGAAGACGTCCGCCGCCTCACCGAACGTCCACTCCCGGAACTCCAGCTCGTTCGAACGCTGGAAGAAGCCGACGCGCTGCGTGAAGTTGATGCGCGTGTCACCGGGGCTGCCACGGCGGGTGGTGATGATGATCACACCGTTCGCGGCGCGCGATCCGTAGAGGGCTGCCGCCGACGCGCCTTTCAGGATCTCGATCCGCTCGATGTCGGCAGGGTTGAGGTCCGCGATCCGGTTGACCGGCGCGTCCTGGGTCGAAGCGTTGGACCCGCCGGCGGAGAGCGTGACCGCGTTCAGCGCGTTCGGGACCGCGACGTTGCTCATGACGACGCCATCGATCACGTAGAGCGGCTCGGACTCTCCGATGATTGTGGAGACGCCGCGCAGCCGGACCTGCATACCGCCGCCCGGCGCGCCGGAGTTCTGCTCGACGAGGGCGCCGGCCACCCGGCCCTGAAGGAGACTCTCCGACGTCTGCATCGGGGGCGCCTCGTCGATCGCTGCCTGCGAGATCGACGAGACCGCGTTCGCCAGGTTCCGCCGCGCCACCGAGGTCTGCTGACCCGTAACGACGATCCCCTCGAGCCGGAGTGCGTCCGTCTCCATGACGATCCTGACTTCGTTCTGGCCGGCAGGGACAACCACGTCCTGTGGCCGGAAGCCGAAGGACGTCACCCGGAGCGTCACCTCTCCGGCGCGCGTCACGATGCGGAAGCGGCCCTCCTGATTCGTCTCGGTGCGCTCCACACCTCGCACGACCTCGACGCGCGCGAGGCGTACGGGTTGTTCGTCAGATCCGACGACGATCCCGACGATCGTCCTCTCCTGGGCGGAAGCGCCGGAGACGCCAGCCAGGAGGAGCAGCATTGCCAGTATGGACAAGACTCTCATCACATTCCTCCAGGGAATGGGGCGACGAAACGGCAGACAGGCACAGCGTGATCGGCCCCGCTCTCGCCGGGCTTCCCACGACCCTCCCCACGACTATAGAACGCCTCGTGCGTCTGATCCTTACACAGCGAATCCGGAGGACTGGTGGGGCCAGTTCCGTCAGGCAGAGATCGAGTGTACCGTGCTTCCAGACCTGATCACGGCCGTGTTGGCCGCAGCCACTTCAACCGCTCTGCCCGATAATCGTCGGCGGTCCCTGCGCGGGCGCGGCTGCGCTCTCGCGGCCGAGTGCGTCGCGTACGAGGTCGCGCCACCACTGCCACGGGTCCGCGTCGCGTTGAACGGCGTGCTGGTCGAGCGCGCCCCACGTACGCTCGTGGATTTCCGTTCCGCGCTGAATCGCATCCGACACCGACAGCCCTTCGGCCTTCATCCAGCGCCGCCCGATCTGCGCGTGCAGTACTTCATCCGCCCAGTCGTAATCGTGGAAGTGTGCGGACAGTAGATCGCCGGCTGCGACTGCGGTCTCGTACTCGAACCGCTTGCCCGTGTCACCGGGCATGAGACTCTGCTCGATGGCATACAACAGGATCTGCCGCTCGAGCGGTTCGGCGTGCAGATTCAGCCGCAGCGAGAAGCCGACATGCAGCGGCAGCCGTGTCCAGTCGATGCCGCGCGCCGTGAGCGCGACCGTACCCATCATCGCGTGCCGCGCTTCATCCCATAACTGGCGCGCGTACTCACGGTAGAAATCCCACGGCTGGTCACGTCGCTCGGCCATGAACGACGCCATGGTTTCCGGCACGTCCATCTCGAGCGCGCGACGACACAGCAGGGCGAGATTACGCTCCTCCGCGGCGACACCGGGCGCGTTGTAGACGGTCTGAGGCGGGAAGTCGAACTGGTGAACGCCGGTGAAGCGCTCGTCGCGCCTCGGCGTGGTATCCGGGACGTACGGCTGCGTCGCGCGCGGCGCAGGCAGCGTGATCGCGTCGGTCACGACGTCGCCGGCGATACCACCCGCGGCATCGAGATACGCACGCAGGTGCTCACGCCACACGCGAGCGCGTTCGCGTGCAGCTGCGTCCCTCGTGATCAGCGCGCCGAGCGCCCGCTCGCACCACGACGCGGCCTCCTCCTCCTCGATGAGATTGAAGCGCAGCACGCGACGTGTCGGCTGGTCGACCAATGGATTGGAACGCTCGAGATGATCACGGTACGCGGCCACGAGCGCGTCGTGCGCGAAGGCGAGGCCTGCGACGAGCTCGGTCGTGTCATCCGCGCGCAGCAGCTCCTCCAGGAACGCGTCGAGCGCCGGGTCCGGCGCGCGGTCGAGTGGTGGCGGTGGGCTGCGCATCTCGCTGACCCTGCGACGGATCGCATCCGCATGCTCACCATCCTGCCACATGTGGAGGCCGAGCGCGCACTTGACCTCCCACTCCGGCGTCGCCGGCAGCCGCGCAACGGCAATGTCCATCAGCCGCTTCTCGACCCAGTGCAGACGCACGAGCCGCCGAACGTTCTCGTCGACTGAGAAGCCGATGCGGGTGGCTTCTTCGTACGTGCACAACCCGACAAGCTCTGGGATGGCGGAGCGTGGCATGGGTGGACCTCCGGAGTGGATGGCGGTGGTCGCAAGGTCAGGGTTTGCAGGGTGACGGTCAAGCATGATCGGGGCCGGGCCTTCGTCGGCCGGGGACTAGTTCGCTGTTCGGGATTCGGCGCTCGCAGGCACTCTGGCGGATGCCAGTGCCGACGGGTATTTCCTCCATAAGTCCTCCATACTGGAGGCATGGCAACTTTGAACATCAGGAACCTGTCGGATTCGCTCTATCGCAAGCTGAAGCAGCGGGCGATGCGGCAGCATCGTTCGGTCGCACAGTAAGTGACGCACAGATCCGCGCCGTACGACACGCGTCCACCGGATGCGATCCAGCTTGCCTCGGCTGCCCTGCACCGCTGCTCCGCTTTCATCACGAGCGACCGTCGCCTGCCCGACGTCGGGATCCGGGTCATCCAGCTGGAGGATCTGGACGAATAGCAGCATCGTGCGATGCCATTCCCCGGATCTCAACGGCGAGGCGAGCACACTCACCCCG
>DATHUY010000157.1 GCA_035461765.1 Longimicrobiales bacterium | reverse complement strand
GTCCGACGCCGCCCGCCCCTAGGATGTCGCCACAGAATCGCCGACTATCCTCTCCACGTCAACAATGAGCGTTGCAGCGCTGGAGCACGGGCACGACCTGCTCGTCGTGGCCGATCGCATACACACCTGCGCCGCCGCCGGCACGGTGGACGCCCTCCTCATCCGAGGCGGCCGTATCGCCGCAGCGGGTGCATTCGATGAGCTGCATGCAGCTGCTGCCGGCGCCCGAACGCTTGACCTGCGCGGCTCGACGATCACGCCCGGTCTCACCGACGCACATGCACACCTGACGGAGTGGGCATTCGCGCGCCGCGAGGCGGATCTGTCCGCCGCCCGCAGCCCTGCCGACGCCGCGCTGCAGGTGGCGACCGCTCAGGGAAATCCTGCGGCCGCCCGCGGCTCCCGATCCGCGACCGGCACCGGGCCCTGGGTCCGCGGTCGCGGCTGGAATCCGCACCTCTGGGACACGGCGCCGCACCGGTCACTGCTCGATGAGCATTTCCCCGACCGTCCGGTCGCCCTCCAGAGCCACGACATGCACGCGCTGTGGGTCAACAGCGCGGCGCTGCGCGTGACCGGCATCGATCGGGGCACGCCGCACCCCGAGGGCGGCACGATCGTACGGGATGAGCACGGCGAGGCGACGGGGCTGCTTCTGGAGTGGGCCGGTCGCCTGGTGACGGACCGCATAGAGCCGCCCGGCCTCGCGGATGCCGTGGCTGCGGTGCGCTATGCGCAGACGGAGCTGCATGCGCTGGGTATCACGGGCATTCATTCCTTCCCCGGCATCCATCTCATCGAGCCCGACCCGCTGCACGTGCTGACCTCGCTTCGTGACCGTGACGGGCTGCGTCTTCGCATCCTGCAGCACATGGCGCTCGATCAGCTCGATGCAGCGATCTCAGCCGGTGCGCGCAGCGGCGCCGGCGACGAGTGGATCCGCACCGGTGCCGTGAAGATGTTCCTGGATGGCGCACTCGGTTCGCGCACGGCATGGATGCGCGAGCCGTATGAGGGCAGCTCAGGCTGCGGCATGCGGACGATGGAGCCGGACGAGTTCGCACACATCGTGCGGCGCGCGTCGAGCCACGGCATCGCGTCGACAGTTCATGCGATCGGCGACGCGGCAGTCAGCCTGGCGCTGGATGTGCTCGGCGATCCCGCTGTGCGCGTGAGCGCCATGCCGCATCGCATCGAGCACCTGCAGTGCTGCCCGGTCGAGAGGCTCGGGGACGCGGTCGCAGCAGGCATCATCTGCTCCATGCAGCCTGCGCACCTGATGACGGACTGGTCCATCGCCGACCGCCACTGGGGCGAACGCCGTGCGCGCGGCACGTACGCATTCGGTTCGCTCCTCCGCTGCGGCACGATCCTCGCCTTCGGGTCCGATGTGCCTGTGGAACCGGTCGACCCACGACGCGGACTCGCTGCCGCCGTGAAACGGCAGGACACGAGCGGCGCTCCGAGCGCCGGGTGGTACCCCTCCGAACGAATCGCGCCGATGGACGCGCTCCGCGCATACACCATCGGACCGGCCCGCGCCGCAGGGCTCGCCGCACCCGCCGGCTCGCTCGCAGCCGGTGCGCTGGCCGATTTCGCCGCATGGGACCACGACCCGTGCGCGGATCTGGACATGATCATGGACATGCGCTGCACCGCGACCGTCGTCGCCGGTGTGCTCGTGCATGAATGCTGAACCCGGGGATTTGAATTGCGAACGAAAATCGTAGCGACCATAGGACCGGCCACATCCGATCTCGACAAGGTGCACGCGCTCGCGGAGCTGGGCGTGGATGTCATACGTCTGAACTTCGCGCACGGCACGCATGAGGCTCACGGCCGCGTGATCAGGTACGTGCGCGACGCGTCGTTGTCGACCGGCAAGCCGATGGCCGTGCTCGCCGACCTCGCGGGCCCGAAGATCCGGATCGGGTCGCTGCCCTCGCCCATCGAGCTGAAAGAGCACACCACCGTAGTGCTCGCGCCGGAGGAGATCGTCCGCGGTGACGAGATTCCGACGACGTATCCGGCACTGGCCGATGACGTCCAGCCCGGCAATCGCGTGCTGCTCGACGACGGCCTCATGGAGCTGCGCGTGCTGGAAGTGAAGCACCAGCGCGTCGTCTGCCGCGTGATGCGCGGCGGCCTGCTCAAGGATCACAAGGGGATGAACCTGCCGGGCGTGCGCGTGAGCGCCCCCGCTCTCACCGAGAAGGACATTGAGGACCTCGACTTCGCACTCTCGCAGGACGTCGACTACATAGGACTCTCGTTCGTTCAGGCACCCGATGACCTGCGGCGGCTGCGCGAGCGACTCCCGAACCACACGCTGATCGTGGCGAAAATCGAGAAGGACACGGCACTCGAGAACATCGAGCCGATCCTGGCGCTCACGGATGCGGTCATGGTCGCGCGCGGCGACCTCGGTGTGGAACTCCCGTTCGAGCAGGTGCCGATCGCGCAGAAGCGCATCATCCAGCTCGCGAACCTGCACGGCCGACCCGTTATCACGGCGACGCAGATGCTGGAGTCCATGATGGAGAATCCACGGCCGACGCGCGCGGAGGCGAGCGACGTCGCGAACGCGCTGTTCGATGGTACGGACGCCGTCATGCTGTCGGGCGAAACGGCGGCGGGGAAGTATCCCTTCCTCGCCGTCGAGGCCATGGTCCGGATCGCCGGTGAGATCGAGCGCACGAGCGCCTTCGAGGAAGGGCCTAAGTACGATGTGCCTATGCTGCACCGGCTGCGCCTCGGCGCGACGCCGACCGAGCATGCGATTGCAGCCGCTACCGTGGAAGCAGTGCGGCTGCTCGGTGCGCCGGCCGTCGTCACGTTCACCACGACGGGCGGTACCACCCGTCTGGTGTCGAGCTACCGCCCGCCGGTACCCATCCTCGGCGTGACCGACCAGGCCAGGACATGGCGACAGCTGGCGCTCGTCTGGGGCGTCGAGCCGGTCATGTGCACGACGGAGGTCAGCTACGAGAACATGCTCGCGACCGCACGCGAACATCTGCTGAGCCGGCGCATAGCCAAACCCGGCCAGCGTGTCGTCGTCACGGCCGGCATCCCGTTCCACGTGCGTGGCACCACGAACATGCTGAGGATCGAGGAGCTTTGAGGCTGCGCTTCCTGGGGACCGGAACATCCTTCGGTGTCCCGGTGATCGGCTGCGGGTGCGAAGTCTGCACGTCCGCCGACCCGCGCGACCGGCGCACGCGGCACGCCGCGCTGCTCGAGAGCGACGATGGTACGCGCAGGATCCTCATCGACACGCCGCCCGAGCTGCGGCTGCAGCTGCTCCGTGCGGGTGTGTCACGCATCGACGCAGTCTGGTTCACGCACGACCACGCCGATCACACGCACGGCATCGACGACCTGCGCGTCTTCTCCGCACGGCTCAGACAGAGCCTTCCCGCGTATGCCGATCCGGTCACCGCGACCTCGCTGCGTACAAAGTTCCGATACATCTTCGATGACGACTACCGCCCGCCCGTCGGGACCACCAAGCCCGAGATCCGGATGCACGCGTTCGATCCGGACGGCCCGGTGAGCGTCGCGGGATTCGACATGACCCCGCTGCGTGTGCCGCACGGCGATACCAGCGTGTTCGGTTTCCGCACCGGCCCGCTCGGCTACATCACCGACGCGAAGGTGATCCCGCCCGCGGCCCGGGCGGCGCTGGCGGGCGTACGCGTCCTCGTGCTGAACGCCCTCTGGGCGGGGAATCCGCATCCGACGCACTTCAACGTGGAGGAAGCAGTGGCGGCAGCGCACGAGATCGGCGCGGAGCGTACGTTCCTCATCCATATGACGCACCG
The DNA here is from genome assembly GCA_035461765.1 of Longimicrobiales bacterium. GTDB lineage: Bacteria > Gemmatimonadota > Gemmatimonadetes > Longimicrobiales > RSA9 > SH-MAG3. The sequence goes on along the minus strand of DATHUY010000157.1, from coordinate 44,335 downwards.
TCTGCGGCACGAGACTCTCGCGGGTACGCTGCCGCGCGGCGTCGAGCCCGCGTGGGACGGCCTCGTCGTCGACATACCCGAATGAATGGATTACGATGAGCGACAGGATCAGCCTCGATTACGGCCGCATGCTCGCGCCGGCGACCGGCGGGCGCGGTATCGGTGAGGAACAGCTCGACCGCATGGCGGTACGGTTCCGCGATGCACACGCCGACGTCGAGCGCCGGCGCAGTGCTGGACAGCTCGGCTTCTTCGCGCTCCCGTACGAGAAGAAGATCGTCGAGCAGATCCGCAGCTTTGCCGACGGGCTCGGGCAGGCGTACGACACCATCGTTGTGCTCGGGATCGGCGGATCAGCGCTCGGTACGATCGCGCTGCAGAACGCACTGCTCAAGCCGCACTGGAACGAGCTCGACGATGACGCGCGCGAGTACTTCCCGCACCTGTACATTCTCGACAACGTGGATCCGTCCACGATCGGACCGCTCCTCGACCGCCTCGATCCGCGCACCACGCTCTACAACGTCATCAGCAAGTCGGGCACGACGGCCGAGACGATGGCGCAGTTCATGATCGTGCGCGAGCGGCTGCGCGCTGCCCTCGACGACGATCACTACCGCAGTCATCTCATCTTCACGACCGATCCCGAACGCGGTGTACTCCGCCGTATCGCTGATGAAGAGGGCATTGCCACACTGCCCGTCCCGCCCGACGTGGGCGGACGGTTCAGCGTGCTCTCCGCAGTCGGGCTCCTGCCGGCCGCGCTGGCAGGCATCGACATCGAAGCGCTGCTCGCCGGCGCCGCCGACATGGACGAGCGCTGCCGTACCGGCGATCTGCTGGCAAATCCCGCCGGCATGTTCGCGGCGCTGCAGTATCTCGCACACACGGAACGCGCCGCGCCCATTCATGTAATGATGGCCTACACCGACCGGCTGTACTCGATTGCCGACTGGTTCCGCCAGTTGTGGGCGGAGTCGCTCGGCAAGCAGCACGATCTGGGCGGGGCGGAGGTGTTCCGCGGACCGACTCCGGTGAAGGCCCTCGGCGCTACGGATCAGCACTCCCAGGTCCAGCTCTACATCGAAGGACCGTTCGACAAGACCGTCACGTTCCTGACCGTGCGCGATACCGCGCTCGACGTCGCGATCCCGGACGTGTACGGGGATGTGCCGGAGCTGTCCTACCTCGGAGGGCGTACGCTCGGCGAGCTGCTGGACGCAGAACGACAGGCGACCGCGGCGGCGCTCGCGGGCCGCGGCCGCATGAACATGACGATCGAGCTGCCGCGCATCGATGCGCACGCGCTCGGCCAGCTGCTCATGATGCTGCAGGTTGCCACAGTCTACGCGGGCGTGCTGTATGACGTGGATCCGCTGGATCAACCCGGTGTCGAGCTGGGCAAACAGCTGACCTACGGGCTCATGGGCCGCGCCGGATTCGAGTCGCACCGTCTGGAGGAAGGCGACTCGCAGCGCGTGCTGAAATGATCGTATCCGTCGATGGCGCGCTGGTGCCGGAGGAGAGGGCCGCGATTTCGATTCACGATCGCGGCTTTCTCTTCGGCGACGCCGTGTTCGAGACCGCGCTCCTGCACAAAGGCGGGTTCTTCCGGCTGCGCGACCACCTGGACCGCTTCGGCGCGAGTGCGGCCGCGCTGCGCATTGCCGCGCCGGCTGCCGATGAGGTCGACCGCAGGGTGCGCGCTGTGGTGGACGCCAATGCGCTGCGCGACGCGAACATCCGCATGACGCTCACGCGCGGCGTGCGCGACCCCGTGCTGCTGATCACTGCACGGCCGCCCGACACCGCACGTGCCGAAGCCACGCGTGCCGGCTGGCGCATCATCACAGCGCGCACGCGGCGCCCGTCGACGGCCTCCATCCCTGCGCAGATCAAGGCCGTCGGGCGGACGTACGCGCTCCTCGCCCGGCACGAGGCTGCGGATGCCGGCGTCGACGACGCACTGCTGCTGACCGATCACGCGCACGTGTGCGAGGGTCCCACCTGGAACGTCTTCTGGCGCCGCGGCACGACGCTTTGCACGCCGGCGCTCGAAGCAGGGGTGCTGGCCGGGATCACGCGCACCACGCTGCTTCAGCTGGCGCCCGGACTGGGGCTGCGCGTGCGCGAGGGCCTCTTCGATCGCTCCGAGCTCGACCACGCGGACGAGATCTTCGCCACGATGACTTCCGTCGGCGTCGTTCCGTTCCTGGAGCTGGACGGCAGGTCGCTGCCTGCCGCCGGCGGCACCGCCCGTGAGCTTCGCGACGCATATCAGGCGGTGGTCGCACGGGAATGCGCCCTCGATCCGGTGTGACGGGCGGGGAATGCTTCCTGCATGCTCAGCATGGGTTCGCGTAGCACGTGTGAACAGGGATCATTGTGGATTCAGAGCTGAAGCCGGTCAACGAAGAGCAGTTCCGGGCCAATCGCTTCGATCTCGTGAGTCGTCTGGCCGATGACCTGGCCCATGAGATCAAGAACCCGCTGAACTCGATCATCATCAACCTCGAGGTGCTCAAGGTTCGGGTCGCCCGCAGCGATGCGGACGGTGCGCTGGACCGCGCTTCCGTCATCGAGCACGAGGCCCGGCGTCTGCACCTCATGATCGACCGCCTCCTGCAGCTGCTGCGTCCGGAACGCGAGGAGGCGGACAGCTTCGCCCTGGATCAGGTCTTCGATGAGCTCATGCCGCTCATCGAGGCGCGCGCCCGACTGGCCCGCAACACCCTGAGCATCGAATGCGACCCGGCCGTCTTTGTTCCGCTGCGTCGCGACATGTTCAAGTTCGCCATGCTGAACCTCCTCACCGCCGTCCATGAGCGGTTGGGAGAGAACGGCGGCACCTTGCGCGTGTCCTGCGCGAACGATGGCGCCGACCTCAAGGTGGAGATCGCCGCGGTACGTGACCCGGAATCGCCCCGGCCGAAGCCTGCGGACGCCGAATTCGAACGATCCCTGGCTGTCGCCGCCGCCCTGCTCGATTCCTCGGGAGCCGTGCTGGAACCGCAGGCTGACGGCGTCAGCATACGTCTGCCGTGGGTCCGCAACGGCTGACGGGAGCGCGTCGGCTTGACCCTGGCTCGGGCGGCGGGGTAAACTGGACATGCGGCCGCGGGGACGGCCCCGGCACAAACATAGAAAAGACAATAATATATGGGTTTGCCTAAGGTTCTCATCGCAGACGATGAGCGGCACATTGCCGAAGGCCTGCAGATGCTGCTCACGGAGGAAGGCTACGACGTCGATACGGCGACGGACGGCCGGAAGGCGTGGGAAAAAGTCTCCGCAGACGAGTTCGGCCTCGTACTCGCCGACCTCAAGATGCCGAAGATGGACGGCCTCGAGCTGTTCGCGCAGATGCGCGAGTCCGGCATCGAGAGCGAGATCATCATCATCACCGGCAAGGGCACGGTCGCGAGCGCCGTGGAGGCGATGCGGCACGGCGCGTACGACTACCTGACGAAGCCGCTCGATGTCGAGCGCCTCAAGGCACTGATCCCGAAGGCGCTCGACAAGTATCAGGTGAAGACGGCGAACCGTGAGCTGCAGAAGCGGCTCGAAAGCCTGAGCAAGTACGGCGACATGTTCGGCCAGTCCGAGGTGATGGTCCGGATCTACAACATCATCGAGGCGGTCGCGCCGTCCAGCGCAAGCGTGCTGATCGTGGGCGAGAGCGGCACGGGCAAGGAGCTGGTTGCACGAGCGCTGCACAACAAGTCCACGCGCGCGAAGGGTCCGTTCGTTGCGCTGAACTGCGGCGCCTTCCCGCGCGAGATCCTCGAGAACGAGCTGTTCGGCCACGAGAAGGGTGCGTTCACGGGCGCCATCAACGAGAAGCCGGGCGCGTTCGAGCAGGCGGACGGCGGCACGCTGTTCCTCGACGAGGTCGCCGAGATGGAGCCGGACATCCAGGTGAAGTTCCTGCGCGCACTGGAGCAGCGCGCGTTCCGGCGGCTGGGCGGGAAGAAGGAAGTGCAGGTCGACATCCGCGTCGTGGCCGCGACGAACAAGAACATCGAAGAGGCGCTGCGCGACGGCAAACTGCGCGATGACCTGTACCATCGCCTGGCGGTGATACCGGTTTACCTCCCGCCGCTGCGCGACCGTGAGGGCGATGTGCGGCTCCTTGCAGAGGAGTTCCTGCGGCGGTTCTCGAAGGAGCAGGAGAAGGAGATCGCCGGGTTCAGCGATGGCGCGATCGAGTACATCGAGACGTACCGCTGGCCGGGCAATGTCCGCGAGCTCAAGAACTCGATCGAGCGCGCGGTCATTCTGGCCAGGACGGACACGATCCAGGTCGCCGACCTCATCCCCCGCCACATGGGGTTCAATGAGCAGGAGGTCCACATCCCGATCGGTACGTCGCTCGAGGACACGGAGCGTCAGCTCATGCTGAAGACGTTCGCATTCACCTCCGGCGACCACCGGAAGACGGCGCGCATTCTCGGTGTGACCCAGAAATTGCTGAAGGAAAAGCTGCAGAAGTTCATGACGGAGACGGTCGCGGCCGGTTGACCGCGTCCACGCCCCGATCACACGGTGGCCGCATGGCTGCCTTTGCATGAGGAGACGACATGGCCGACCACGACGATCTGCCCTACATCGTCATTGAGCGCCGTTCCGGTGGATTCGGCTCGCTGGTCCTCGGCGCCCTGCTCGGCGCCGGCGCCGCGCTGCTGCTCGCACCGCGTTCCGGTCGCGAGACGCGCGACGAGATCCGCGCGGGCGCGTTGCGCATCCGCGACCGGGCCGAGGATGCGGTGCGCGGCGTGACCGACACCGTGAACGAAACGATCGGCGGCGTGCGCGGCGAGGTCGAGGGTCGGGTCGAAGCCGCGCGCGACGCATTCGAAGCCGGCCGTCGCGCGGCGCGCGAGACACGTCGGGAGATGGAGACGCGGGTCCAGGAAGTCCGCGCCGGCGTGCGCGGCGGCATCGACGCGGCGCGGCAGGGCGGTTCAGGATCGACACGACGGAGCGGCATTATCGAGAGCCCGGTCGACGCGGCTCCGCCGGTGGTTGGACCGGAGTCCGAGTTCGACGCCTGAGGAGCGGCAGCCCCGAACCGCCGTGAGTGAAGTCGGCGTTACCGAGCCACCGCCGCGCAATTCCGCGCCTGAGCGGTCGAAGCCGGTTCGCGCACGTGCCGCATCCGGTGATTTCCTCCGCCGTGTCTACAAGAAGGCGGAGCAGGACCAGATCTTCTTCATGGGCGGCGCGATCGCGTTCAACGTGCTCGTCGCCATCGTGCCGCTCGCGCTGGCCGCTGTCGGTGTTGCCGGCTTCTTCCTCCAGGCGCAGGAAGGCGTCAGCCCCGCCAAGCCAGTCGTCGAGTATCTGCTCCAGGTTCTGCCCCCGGTCAGCAGCGCGTTCGCCGAGTACATGAACACGAATCTCAACGAGATCATTGCCAAGTCCACCGGCCTGTTCACAATCGGTACGATCATCTTCGCCTGGCTGGCCACGCGCCTCGTCGGCACACTGCGGACGGCGCTGCGCGAGATCTTCGACATCCAGCAGGACCGCGGCATCATTGCCGGCAAGTTCTTCGATCTCCAGATGGTCTTCGTCGCCGGTACCCTGCTCGCCATAAACATCACGATCACACTCGGTCTCGGGCAGGTCACGGAGGCCGGCATCGCCTTCCTCCACATCGGTGATCAGCGTGGCTCTCTGCTCCAGAGCCTCATCGGGCAGGCGCTCGCGTTCCTCACGATCTGGTTCATGTTCGTCCTCATCTATCGCTACCTGCCCGCGCGCCGGATTCACTGGCGTACCGCGCTCATCTCCGCGACGTTCACGGCGGTGCTGTTCGAGCTGATGAAGACCGGATTCGCGTTCTATTTCCGCAACGCCAACTACGCGTCGACATATGGTGCGCTCGGCTTCATCGCGATCGTCGTGATCTACGTGTACTACATGGCGCTCGCGTTCATCCTGGGCGGCGAGGTCGGGCAGGTCGCGTCCCTCCAGCGGATCCGACGCCGCCAGAAGGAACGCCTCGGCTGAGCGCCGGCCGTCCATACCTGTCCCCATCCCGTTCCCGCTATTAGCTTTCGGCCATGTCGAAGAAGACCGTCGCGCGCAACAAGAAGGCCCTCCACGAGTATCACATCATCGACACCTTCGAGGCGGGTATCGTACTGGTCGGACCGGAGGTCAAGAGCATTCGTGCCGGCAAGGTCAGCCTGGCCGAGTCCTTCGCGCGGGTCGACGGCAATGAGGCGTTCCTGTATGACATGCACATCAGCCCGTACGGCCCTGCCAGTCTCTGGAACGTCGATTCCACACGACCCAGGAAGCTGCTGCTGAACCGCCGCGAGATCCGCAAGCTCATCGGTGCGACGCAGCAGGAGGGATTCACGCTGGTTCCGCTGGAGCTGTATCTGAAGGATGGATATGTCAAGGTTGCCCTGGCGCTCGGTCGCGGCAAGAAGCGATTCGACAAGCGCGAGGATCTCAAGAAGCGCGATGCCGAACGCGAGATGCAGCGGGCGATCCGCCGTGGCTGAGCGCCTGCCAGGCCGCGCCGCCACCAGGTGCCGTGCGGCCCGCGGGCCGCGCAGGCACCTCACGGGCGCCGTGCTGATGTTTGCGGCGGCGACCGCGCTCGCCGCCCCGCCGGACGCGGCCGCACAGCAGCCCTTTCTCCGCATCGGTGTGGCGGGCGAAGTGATCCGCGGGGTCGAGGTCGACGGCACAACTGCGTTCCCGGCCGCATCCCTCGAGTCGCTCGGATTCCGCGTCTCGGCGGGGCCGTCCGGCACGCTCGCAGTGATGGGCGCCGATACGCTTCGTTTCTGGAACACGTCGCCGTTCTTCCGCGCGGGCACGACCGTGCATCAGCTCGCGTTCGCGACGCACGAACGGGATGGTGCGATCTGGCTGCCCGAGCAGTTCTTCATCCAGTGGCTGCCGGTGACGTTCCCGGACCGGTTCCAGTACCGCGGCGGCGTCCTGCTGACTGTGGGCGGGTCCATCAGCACGGTCGCCAGTGCGGCTCCGTCCGCAACGGAACGCAGCCGAGCCGCGCCGGCGCGCGAGAAACCTGCGGCACGGCGCGACGAACCGGCCGCCTCGCGCGCGCGCTCGCCCCGCGTGGTGGTCATCGATCCGGGTCATGGCGGCCGCGACCCGGGCAAGATCGGAACGAACGGGCTGCGGGAAAAGGATGTGACGCTGCTGGTGTCGCAGCGGCTCGCGGCCGTACTGGAAGAGCGCGGTTACGAGGTGCACCTGACCCGGACCACCGACGAATACATATCCCTGTATGACAGGCCGAAACTCGCCAACGAATGGAAGGGCGACCGTCCGGTCGCGGTGTTCCTGTCCATACACGCGAACTCGGCGCCGCCCGCCTCGGCGCGGGGCTTCGAGACGTTCTTTCTCTCGGATGCGCGGACGGCCGACGAACGCCGGGTCGCGGAGATGGAGAACGAGTCCACACGTTTCGACGAGCACGGTCCCTCGGCGCCCGATGCTGGTCTGGACCAGATCCTGAGCACACTGCGCAGCGACTTCCTGATGCGCGCGTCGCATGACCTCGCCTCTGTGGTCCAGCAGAGGATGGCCGACTTCCATCCCGGCCCGAACCGCGGTGTGAAGCGCGCCGGATTCGTCGTTCTCGTCGGCACGGTCATGCCCGCGGTGCTCATCGAGACGGGCTTCCTGTCGAATCGTGATGATGCCCGCCTGCTCGGCACACAGTCCTTCCAGCAGAAGCTGGCTTGGGGCATTGCGGACAGTGTGGACGAGTTCTTTGCCCGCAACGAGCACCTGTGGGAGCCCGGTCAGTGACGCATGGGCGCGCGGTTCTGCTCGCCGGGCTGCTGCTGATCGGCGGCTGCGGCTATTTCAACTCGCTGTACAATGCGAACCGCAGCTTCGCGACCGCGGAGCGTGCGAGCCGCAGCGGTGATCGCGCCACGGCTCTGCGCGAGTATCGCTCGGCGATCGATCGTGCGGCCGTGAGCTACCGCAAGTATCCCGACGGGCGCTGGGCCGATGACGCTCTCCTGCTCCTCGGCCGCGCGCGGTTCGCCCTCGGCGAGTACGAGCTGGCGGCGGGTGCCATGCAGCGACTCCTCGCACAGTCGCGGGACGACGCGATGCGACCCGTTGCGCACGCCTACCTCGGTGCAGCACTGGTTGCGCTCGACAGCGCTGAACAGGCCGTTGCGCATCTGGACACCGCGGCTGCAGCGCTGGCCGCCCGCACCGATGACGGCGCTTTCACGCGGCTCTGGCGGGCTCGCGCCGCGTTCCATGCGGGACGGACTGATGCCGGGTGGTCGGACCTCGGCGCGGCAATGACGAACCGCCACATCGCATATGATGCCGCGCTGGAGGGGGTGCGGCATGCACGGCAGCACCGTGATTCTGCGCGCGCCGTCGAGTTCATGCAGCACCTGGCGCACACCACGCCTGACGCCGGCGGCGTGGCCGCGATCGACTCGCTGCTGCGGGCCATCGGCTCCGACTGGTCCGCGACCATCGCCTTCAATGGATCGGCCCCGCTCGCGGACGCCGACTGGCCGCCCGACATGCGTGACGCGCTCCGCCTGACACGCGCGTCGCTCGCCGTGCAGGCTGGGCGTCCCGATGACGCGCTCGAGCTTGCCATGCAGGTCGGGAACGCGGTCAATCTCGGTGTCGGCAGCCGCGCGCGCCTGCTGGCCGCGCAAATCCGCCTCGCCCACGCCGAGCGGGTCGACGAGCTGGAGGACATCCGTGCCGTGCTGCTGCCTGCGTACGATGACCGCGCCGCGCTCGACCTGATGCGGCGCGTCCGTGCCGCGCAGATCCTGCTGGTCAACGGGCGGGATCCTGCCGCCTCCCTCTCGCTTTTCGCCGCGGCGGAGCTGCTGCGCGATGAGCTGGCTGCACCTCGTCTGGCGCGTGCCATCTTCCTCGAGTTCGCCACAACCCAGTCCGTCAGTGTCTGGGCGGGGAAGGCGGCACTCGCCGCGCACCAGATCGGACCGACCGCGGAGACCGCGGCCGCTCTCGAGGCGCTCCGCGACAATGCCTATGTCAGCGCCGCTCGCGGCGGCACCTATGCCGCCGCGGACATAGACCGTGCGGAGGAACGTCTCGCATTCGGCATCAGCGGCCTGCGCGCGGAGGCGCTCGCGGACGCGATCCGGCGCGACGCCGTGGTCGGCCGCGCGCTGACGGTGCTCGACAGCACGCGCATGGCAGCGCGCAACGACAGCGTGCGCATCGCCTGCGGCGTGCTGATCGACTCGCTCAGCGTATCGGGTATACGAGCGGACAGCACACGTACCGCATGCCTGCGTGGAGACACTGCCCGCGTCCGGTTCGTGCTCGGCGCCGACACCGTGCTGCTGCGCGACACCACGGGCGCCGGCGACCCGCGGCCGCTCCGTCGCGACACGACGGCGCGGCCGGACACCACGCAACAGCCGCGGGCGGCCGTCACTCCGCGCGCTCCAGCACGGCACAGGCACGAAGCCGCATCCCGGCACACCGTCATGTCGCGCACCCTCGTGGCATCCGACCTCGTGCGGCGCTGACATGAAACTGGCGCAGACCCTCTTCGGCATCGATTTCCAGAACCCGGTGCTCCTGGCCAGCGGCACGTGCGGCTACGGCGCGGAGCTCGACGGGTTCCTCGATATCGATCAGCTCGGCGGCCTGGTCATCAAGGCGGTGACCGCCGACGTGCGACCGGGGAATCCCGCGCCGCGCGTCGCGGAGTTCGCCGCAGGCATGATCAACTCCGTCGGTCTCGCCAATCCCGGTCCCGCCGTCGTCAGGAACGATAAGTTGCCCTGGCTCGCGCACAGGCTCGCGCGGGCGCGCGTGCTCATCAACATCGCCGGTCGTTCCGCCGCCGAGTACGGCGAGATAATACGGTTCCTGGATGACGCCGCCGGGTTTCACGCCTACGAGCTCAATGTGTCGTGCCCGAACGTGAAGGAGGGCGGCGCAATCATCGCCACGCGTGAGGATCTGCTCGCCGAGGCGGTGGCCGCGGCCCGGCGCGCGACGAAGCGACCCATGTCCGTCAAGCTCGCGCCCAACGTGCCGGATGTCGGGCGTATGGCGGAGATCTGCGTGGCGGAGGGGGCCGACGCGCTCACGCTCGTCAACACCATGCCCGGGCTGCTTATCGACACGGAAACGCGCCGTCCGGTGCTCGGCGCGGGCAGCGGTGGTGTGAGCGGGCCGGCGCTGCTTCCGATCGGGATCCATGCCGTCGCGCGTGCCCGCCAGCGCGTGGCGGTGCCCCTCATCGGCGTGGGCGGTATCCGAACCGGCGAGGACGCAGTACAGTATCTGCTCGCTGGCGCCAATCTCGTGCAGATAGGGACCGCCAGTTTTGCGGACCCTCGCGCCGCAGAGCGTGTACTGAGTAGCCTGACAGGGTGGGGTACCGCCCATGGGATTGGCAGCGTAACGGAGCTCGTGGGAAGCGGCCTGCTCGCATAGCGGCCGCGCAAATTATGTCAGAGATCATCGTCGCACTCGATCTGCCCTCCGCCGAACAGGCCTTCGACCTCGTCGATCGCCTGGGCGACAGCGTGGGCTTCTATAAGGTCGGCTCGCCGCTCTTCACGCGCGCCGGTCCGGATTTCATCGCCGGACTGCGCGACCGCGGCCGCCGTGTCTTTCTGGATCTCAAGTACCACGATATCCCGAGCACCGTCGCCAACGCCGTGGAATCGGCCGCGCAACTGGATGTCGACCTGATCACGCTCCACGCGTCGGGCGGCGAGGCCATGATGCGCGCGGCGCGCGATGTGGTCGGCGATGACGGCCCGCGTCTGCTCGGTGTGACCATCCTGACGTCGTTCACGGCCGTGGACGTGGAGCAGGTGTGGAACAAGGAGATCATCTCCGTACGCGACGAGGTCGCACGCCTCACTAACCTGGCCGTCGATGCCGGCCTCCATGGCGTTGTCACTTCGCCGCTCGAGGTCGAGTCGCTGAAGCGCCGCCACGGTGCGGGGCTCATCGTCGTCACCCCCGGCATACGTCCGACCGGCGATGGCCTGGGCGACCAGGTGCGCACCGCCACGCCGGCCGAAGCCGCTCGCGCGGGTTCCGATTACCTCGTCATCGGCCGCCCGGTCCTGACCGCAGCCGACCCGCTGAGTGTGGTGCGCGCCATCCGCGCCGAACTGGATGCCGCTCCCCAGGTGACGCCGTGATGCCGCGTTCGTGGCAGCGCGCGCTCCTGCTCGCCCTGGCCTTTGGCGTGCTTGCCGCACGGCCCGTCCTCGCCCAGGACCTCCGGCCGGCGCTTCAGCGCGTGACCTCCGCCTGGCACAAGGGTGATGCCACAGCGCTATCCCGTCTCGCTGCGGACGGCGGCATTTCGCTCGATGTGGATGGCAGCACTGTCGGCCCGCTCGGCGCCCGCCAGGCGGCCGCCGTGCTGCGTCGCGTCTTCGATGACCGGGAGAGCATCTCGGCCACGCCGAAGGTGAGCCGCACGGTCGGCGGTGATCCAGCGCGCGCGTTCGGCGAAATCACCTGGACGACCCGTGCGCGCGGCACGACAATCCCCGAGCAGGCCACTCTCTTCGTCGCATTCGTCCGTGAGGGCGATGCGTGGCGCATCACCGAGATTCGCCTGATGCGATGATCCAGCTGGCGGACTCGGCTGTACAGACGCCTCCACGTTTCGACTGGCGTGAAGCGCTTCAGTGGGAGACGATCCTCAAGATCGCGATCGTCGTTGTCATCGCGTTGGTCGCCTACCGCATCATCACCATACTCATTCGACGGCTGCTCCGCCGCGAGATCGAGGAGGAGGATCCTCTCGTGCGCCGCCTGCGTGAGCAGCGCGCACAGACGCTCGCCAGTCTGCTCGACAACGTGGCGCTCGTCGCCATATTCATTGTCGTTACACTCACGATTCTCGACATCCTCCTCGACAACATCGCACCCATCCTCGCCTCATTCGGCATCCTCGGCCTCGCGATCTCCTTCGGCGCGCAGTCGCTCGTGAAGGACATCATCAGCGGCACGTTCATGCTCATGGAAGGCCAGTTCGGCATTGGCGATGTCGTGCGGGTGTCCGACGTATCGGGCGCCGTCGAGAAGATTACGCTCCGCACTACGGTCCTGCGCGATGTCGAAGGCGTCGTCCACATCATCCCGAACGGCGAGATCACGCGCGTCAGCAACCTCACCAAGTCATGGTCGAGGGCGGTGCTGAACATCGGTGTCGCGTACAGGGAGGACGTCGACCGCGTGATGGACGTGCTGCGTGATCTGGTCCGGGAGTTCCACGCCGACCCGGAATGGGGCGCCCTGCTCCTCGAGGAGCCGCTGGTGCCGGGCGTCGAGAGTCTGGGCGATTCCGCCGTCGTGATCAGGGTGAGTGCCAAGACCCTGCCGCTCAAACAGTGGGATGTCGCGCGCGAGCTGCGCCGCCGCATCAAGAAGCGTTTCGATCACGAAGGTATCGAGATACCGTTCCCGCACACGACCATGTACTGGGGCGACGGCCAGATGCCGGCGCTGCCGGCCGCTGTCGACAGCGACCTCACCTGAGAGCAGACATGCCGCTCCGCCTCCACAACACGTTGACACGCCGGCTCGAGGAGTTCACGCCGCTCGCGCCGCCGCGCGTCGGCGTCTATGCCTGCGGCCCGACGGTCTACCGGCCTCCGCACATCGGCAATTTCAGAACGTTCGTCTTCAACGACGTTCTGCACCGGTATCTCGAATGGAAGGGGTTCGACGTCACGTTCGTCATGAACCTGACCGACGTCGAGGACAAGATCATCAACGAAGCGGCGGGGAAGGGAGTCGCGATCGGCGCCGTAACCGGTCCGATGATCGATGCCTTCTTTGCCGACCTCAGCACACTCGCCGTGATGCCCGCGGACGCGTATCCGCGTGCCACTCAGCACATCGCGGATATGGTGGACATCATTGAACGCCTGGTCGAGCGCGGCCACGCCTACCGCGCTGCCGACGGGTCGGTCTATTTCGACATCTCATCCTTTCCGCAGTACGGCAGACTCGCCCGGATAGAGGCGCAGACGATTCGCGCAGGCGCCGGTCTCGCGACACGCGCGGGCGGCATCGATGCCGATGAGTACGAGAAAGCGGACGCCCGCGATTTTGCGTTGTGGAAGAGCGTGAAGGACGTTGATCGCGACGTCGGCGCCGCGTGGGACACACCCTGGGGGCAGGGCCGCCCCGGCTGGCATATCGAGTGCTCCGCCATGAGCATGGCCGCACTCGGCACCACGTTCGATATCCATACCGGCGGCGAAGACCTCATCTTTCCGCATCACGAGGATGAGATTGCGCAGTCGGAGGGTGCGACCGGCGAGACGTTCGTGCGCTACTGGCTGCACGTGAAGCACCTGCTCGTCAACGGCGAGAAGATGTCGAAGTCTAAGGGCAACGACTTCACGATCGGGCAGCTCCTCGACAGGGGCCATACCGCTTCCGCGATCCGCTATCTCCTGATCAGTGCCCAGTACCGCAAGGAGCTGAACTTCGCGTTCGACGGCCTCGATACCGCGCGCACCGCCATACAGCGCCTGCTCGATTTCGATCAGCGTCTGACCGACATGCCTGCCGCAGCCGATGCACCGCTGTCGCGATTGCACGAGATATCCGATAACGCGCTGCGCGATTTCGAGTCGGCCATGGATGACGATCTCAACACACCCAACGCGCTCGCTGTCGTATTCAACTTCGTGCGGGAGTGCAATGCGGAGCTGGATCGTGATGTGCCGACCGCCCGGTCTGCAATGGATGCCGCTCGCGCAGCGCTCGCGCGTATGGACCGCGTCCTCGGCATCCTGGAGATCGCTCGCGCAGAGCGCGCGGACGTAGCCGAGGACATCGCGCTGTGGGTGGAGTCGCTCGTCGCTCAACGCCAGGAAGCGCGTCGCAGGCGCGACTTCGCCGAGTCCGACCGCATCCGCGATGAGCTCGCGGCGAAAGGCATCGTGGTGGAGGATACGCCACAGGGGGCGCGCTGGAAGAAGATCTGACCTGGCCGGCGGCGGCGCACGCCAGTCGCTACGAAACGCTCGGCCAACGTTTCGCAGCAGCCTGACGTCGCCGCCGCCGGGCACCCCGGTCAGGGAAGGCTCCGGTTCCTGCCGGATCTGCGGGTACGGCTCCAAAGGGGACGGTCTCGCTGCTGTCGGTCCACTGCGACGGGGTCGGCGCCGCCGCAACACTCATCCTGCGACGCTCCACCCGGGCAGCCTTCCCGTTGCTCCGCTCTAAACTGCTGTCAGTGATACGGTTCTGCGGCGCCGGCCAGGAAACCGCGCAGGCGACCGCGCCGTCCGCGGCACCATGGAGTTGAGATTTCCGTGCCTGTGGCCCGACCTTGACGCGCCCGGTCGGGTATCGCGAGATTCTGCCGGCGCCGTCCACACAGGCGCATATGTTTCGCTCGCGTAGCTCAGCTGGTAGAGCAGCTGATTTGTAATCAGCAGGTCGTCGGTTCGAGTCCGACCGCGAGCTTCCTACTCCGAGTGCGTCTGAACATCCAGACGGTTGTCGACGGACTCCACGCCGCGTACAGACCGCGCGGTCCGGACCACGTGCTGGATCTCGTCCGCCGCCACCACGCCCGACAGGATGACGCGGCCGTGGTCCGCTGCCACGTCGAGCAGCGCCGCGTTGGACAGACCACGACCCAGCTCGCTGCGCACGCGCTCTTCCAGGACGCGATCGTCAACTTCCCGCTCCAGCAGACCGGCCTTTGCTTCGTGCGCCAGACCGCGCGCCTTGTTGCGGGCATGGCGCGCACTCGAGCGCGCCGTCTCCTCCAGCTCGTGTCCTGCATGCGCGAGCTGGTCGCGCACGAGCGCCCGCCGGCGTGTGCCACGATCCGGGTCCAGCAGATATGTCAGGCCGGCGCCGAGTACCATTCCGAGTACGAGTGTCTCTCCTCTGTTCATCGTGCTGCCTCCAGGCTCTGTTCGCAGTGCTGGCGTTTGGGGATGCTGCAAGAAGCAGACAACGAAACGAAAAGCGCCGCGTTCCCGGGGGAACACGGCGCCTGGTGCCAGCCGGTCCGGAAGAAACCCGATTCTCAGCCGTCCCGGTCGGTCTCGCGACGCCGCGGCGGAGCCGCCAGCTCCGCGGTGGATAGCGTGCGGTGCGCGAGTGGCTCGCCACCCTTCCGTACGACGTAGCTCTCCATCGCGAAGTACTCCGGCAGCCCGAGGCGGTCGAGCCAGCCCGCTGTCGAGCGGTTGCGCTCCTCCACCCGCTGCCAGAACTCGCGGTCGTCGTGGCCGGGGAACGGTGCGCGGTCCTTCTGGCTCTGATGCTTGAAGATGGCGAGGATCTTCATGCGCAGCTCATCCTCGGACATGGGCACCAGTACGTCGGCTTCCGCGATCGACCATTCCTGCCACGCGCCGCGATAGTACCATACCTCGGGCTGCTCCCCACTGTACTGCCCGAGCGCCTGATGCACCGCCTGCAGACACATGCGATGCGTACCGTGCGGATCCGAAAGGTCGCCCGCCACGAACACATACTCCGGGCGATGCTCTTCCAGCAGGTCCAGCGTGATCTTCACGTCGGCCGGCCCGATCGGGTCCTTCCTGACCTTGCCCGTCTGATAGAAGGGCAGGTTGAGGAAACGCGCCTGTTCCCGTTTCATGCCGAATGTTTCGATGCCCGACACGGCTTCCGCCTCGCGGATCGACTTCTTCACCTTCTGCACTGCCGGCGTGTCGACTTCGCCCGGCTGCCGCGAGCGCATCCACTGCTCCGTCTCCTCGACGAGCTGACCCGCCGGCGAGCCGTCCACGTCGAAGTCGCGGCCGAACCGCCGCAGAAAATCCAGATAGCGCCGCACCTCGTGATCGAAGACCGCAATATTGCCCGAGGTCTGATACGCGACGATGATGTCGTTCTGGTTCTGGTGCAGCTTGTTCAGTATGCCGCCCATCGAGATGACGTCGTCATCGGGATGCGGGCTGAACACGATGACACGCTTGCGCGACGGGAGGCGGCTCTTGCCGCGGATCTTGGAGAGCAGGGCGTTGAATACCTCGCCGTTCAACGGGCCGGGCGTGCCATAGCGCGCGAGCAGTGAGCTGAGATGGTGCTCACGATAATCGAGCGCGTCGAGCTTCAGCACCGACTTGCCCGTGACCTCGCTCAGCCAGATGAGTGCGCGGATCTCGAGGTCGCGCGTCCAGTTCACCTCGCCGACTACCCACGGCGTCTTCACGCGCGTCAACTCAGCCGCGGCCGCTTCATCGAGATAGAACGTGGCGTGCGGATGCTCCTGCAGGTAGGTCGCTGCGACATCCGGCGAGATGGGCCCCTCGACCGCACGCTTGATGATCGCCGCCTTGTGCTCGCCCGTCGCGAGCAGCGCGATCTCCTTCGCGTCCAGGATCGTCGCGACACCCATCGTGATCGCCTCGATCGGTACGTTCTCCTCACCGAAGAAGTCCGGCGCAGCGTCGCGGCGCGTCAGCGTGTCGAGGGCAATCACTCTCGTCCGGCTCTCAAAACCCGAGCCCGGCTCGTTGAAGCCGACGTGGCCGGTCTTGCCGATACCGAGAATCTGCAGGTCGATGCCGCCGGCGTCGCGAATCGACTCCTCGTACTGCGCGCATTCCTCCTCCACTTCGTCGCGCGGCACGTTGCCGCGCGGGAAGTTGATGTTCGCAGGATCGATGTTGATGCCGGCGAACAGGTTCTCGTCCATGAATCGGCGGAAGCTGTGAATGCTGTCCGGCTCCATGGGGTAGTATTCATCGAGGTTGAACGTCACCACGTTCGAGAAGTCCAGGCCTTCCTCGCGATGCATCCGGATCAGTTCGCGATACACCTCGATCGGCGTGCTCCCGGTCGCGAGCCCCAGCACGGGCGTCTCCCCGCCAGCTGTCTTTTCACGGATGATCTCCGCGACACGCTGCGCGATGATGCGCGCGAAGTCGTCGTGCTGCTCGACGATGACGACGGGTACCTTTTCGCGCCGGGACCGGCTCGCCTGTCTGCGGCCGGGGCTCGTCTGTGTGCCAGGGTTCTTCACGCTCGCTGATGGTTCCATCCCTCGGTAGCTCCCATGGGTCGAATGTCGTGCCGGCCGGGCAATGTACTGCCCTCCGCTGTGGCGGCAACGACCTGCACGATCTGCTCCATGGGCCACCGGGGGGCGTGACCATTCCGTCCGCTGGGACGGTAGGTCTGGGCATGAGGGGGAAGTGCCGCCGCCCCGTCAGGGGCCGGACGAGAACCGCCGGCTCGCCACCGGCAGTGTCATTCGGCCGCGCGATACACCGGCTCGTCACCGGCGACGGGGCACGCGGCCGAATGATCCGGCTCAGGCGGCGACAGCCTCGAGCGCCGACGTGCAGTTCGGGCAGCGCGTCGCCTGGATCGGGATCGTCGTTGCGCAGAACGGACAGGACTTGTCCGTCGGCGACTTCGGCGCCACCTGCTCCTCGCGACGCAGCTTGTTGATGGCCTTCACGAGCAGGAACACCGCGAATGCGACGATCAGGAACGCGATGACGTTGTTGATGAACTGACCGTAGTTCAATGTCACCGCCCCCGCCGCCTGCGCGTCGGCAATGGTCACATACGGCGGCCCGGGTTCACCCGCCCGCAGCACCGTGAACAGGTCCTTGAAGTCAACGCCGCCGAGGAGCAGACCCACCGGCGGCATGAGCACATCATCAACGAGCGACTTCACGATCGTACCGAACGCGCCGCCGATGATGATACCGACGGCCATGTCCACTACGTTGCCCTTGACTGCGAATTCCTTGAATTCCTTGCCGAGTGCCATCAGCGGCTCCTGGAATGGGAGTGGGGTGTCCGCGGAATCTGCCGCGCGGCCGTCAAGCGATCAAGGGTGCCCCTCCCGCCGATCGGCGTCCAGACACAGTACTGCTCACGCCGCCGCAATCCGGAACGCGCAGCGCGGTCGTTCACCACGATCGCAACATTCCCTCGCCCGGGCACCAACGATCTCCGTGACCAGCGATTCCGCCAGACGGCACGCGAGCGGATGCTCGATCGTGAGGCTCGCCAGTGGACAGCTGAACCCCTGGATCAGCAGGTCCGCCCCAGCCTCGTGAACCTCCGCCAGGCCGCCCAGCCCCGTCAGCACGGCCGCCGCATGCTCCGCGCGCTGTCGCAGGTCCGCGCCCCCTCCACCCGCCGCAACACCCAGGCGCGCACCGGCCTCCCGCAGCAGCATCTCCATCGACGTCGCATCATGCCGGTCTTCGAGCACCCCCAGCAGCTCCCCCAGCACCAGGCCGTACGCCTTCGGGTATAGCGCCTCTGCCTCCACCGTCGTGCGGTACAGCACCGCTGGCTTCCCCGTCCACTCCCTGCGCCGGCCGTGCTCCTCCACGAGGCCGTCTCGCTCCAGCGCAGACAGGTGCAGTCGCACCGCGTTCGGCGTCACACCCAGCTCGGCCGCAAGGTCGCCCGCCGTCCGCGCCGACCGCCGCAGCAGCGACAGCACTCGGCCGCGCGTGCTCTCCAGGATCCTGTCCCGCCAGTCCGATCGCTCCATTCCGGTCACCTCCAGGCACCAAGATAGCGTGGTCCGCCGCCATTCGACCAGTATCTCAAGATAATACTTGACTAACTAATCAAACGTCCGTAGGATCAGCTCACGGCCGCCTCTGCGGCGGCCCGAAACTCCAACGGTGAGGCGGACAATGACGAGGGCAGGGAAGACGGGTGCGATCGCGGCGGCTCTGATGCTCTTCGCCGGAACGAGCTGCAGCACGCCCGATGCGGATGTGCAGCCTGGAGACGCGGCGGAAGTGGCGGAGACGCCGGCACCGGCGGCTGCGACGCTGAGCGATGCGGAGATCGCCGCGATCGTCGTGGCGGCCAACGCCATAGACGTGGGGTTTGGCGAGATCGCGCGAGAGCGCGCGACGGATGAGCGGGTGCGGGAGTTTGCGGAAACGATGATCCGGGATCACACGGCCGTGAACCAGAGCGCGGGTGAGCTGGTCGGGCGCCTGGAGGTGACGCCGCGGCCGAACGATGTGAGTCGGTCACTCGAGGCGTCGGCGGCTGAAACGCGCGCGCTGCTGCTGAATGCGCCGGACGCGGAGTTCGACCGTTCGTACATCGCCAACGAGGTGGCGTACCATCGTACGGTGCTGGACGCGCTGGATAACCTGCTCGTTCCGAATGCGACGAATGCGGAGCTGAAGGAGACGCTGACAGGAGTGCGGCCGGCGTTCGAGGCACATCTGCGGCACGCGGAATCGCTGCAGCAGTCGCTGGGGCGGTGACATGTCGCCGGTGCGTCGGTACGCGAGGGGAGACCGCGGTCCGTCGCACCGGCTGCGGCCGCTGGTGCTGGTGGCGGTGTGGGCAGTGCTGGTGCAGTCGGGATGCAGGGCGGAGCGCCGGCCGGCCCGGCATGTGGTGGATATCACGCACTTCCTGTTCGCGCCGGACACGCTGCGCGTTGCGATCGGTGACACGATCGTATGGGTGAACCGCGATGCGGTTCCGCACACGGCGACAGCCGGGGATGGCGGATGGGACTCGGGGTCGATCGCCGCGCGTGCGCGCTGGACACATGTCGTCGATCGTCCCGGTGAGTATGTGTGTACCATCCATCCGTCGATGGTGGGATGGATCGAAGTTCACTGAGTGGCGGCGTTGCCCCCGCATGCCGCCGTCCGTAGGTTGCGCGTCATCCTGCGAATGAGAGACCCTCTCATTCCGGCTCCCAGTCACGGGGACGACCCCGCTCTCCGCTGAAGCAACATGGCGTGGTTTATCCTGATCGCTGCAGGTCTCTTCGAGATAGCGTGGGCCGTCGGTCTCAAATACACGGACGGCTTCACTCGCATGGGGCCATCGATTGCGACGGCCGGTGCCATCATCGTCAGCATGGGCCTGCTCGGTCTCGCCGTGCGGACCCTGCCTCTAGGGACGGCGTACGCCGTGTGGACGGGGATAGGCACGGTGGGTACGGCGGTGCTGGGAATCGTGCTGTTCCGCGAACCTGCCACGGCCGCACGGCTGTTCTGCATCGCGCTGATCGTCATTGGCATTGCCGGCCTGAAGCTCACCGCCGGCCGCTGATGTCAGTCCTGGCGCCACGGTCTCGATGGCTGCATTGATTCTCGATGGTGCGGGCCTCGCCCGCCGCCGCCAACGCATGATCGCCGAGCGTGCGGCCGCGGTCCGCGCCAGGCGGGGCTACGCTCCCTCGTTCATCCTCGTGGCGTTCGGCGACGAGCAGGGACATGCGCGGCACGTGAGTCGCAAACAGCGCATGGGTGTCGAGGCCGGCGTGGATCTCACGCCCCTCATCGTTGCGCCGCGCGCGCAGACTGGCGATGCAATCGTCCGCCTGCGCAGGCTCATGGCTGCGCGTCCGTTCGACGGTATCTTCCTCCAGTTTCCATTTCCCGACACGATCGACGGTGATGCACTGGCCGACGTGGTGCCCGTCGAGCTGGACGTGGACATCATGACGCCGGTGCGCACGGCGCGATACACGAACGGAACGGAGGATCTGCCGCCCGTCACCGTATCGGCCGCGCTCCTGTTGCTCGAGGAATACGACGTCTCGATCGAGGGGCGGCGCGGGATAGTGGTTGCAGATGACCATCCGTTCTCACGGATGCTGCACGCGGCGTTTGCGCGCCGCGGTGCGGACATGAGAGATCTGGTCGACCCCGCAGCACCGGACCTCGACGAGCACGTCCGAGCGGCGGAGCTGGTGGTCGTTTCGGCTGCGATGCCGGGGCTCGTGTCGTCAACGAACATCGCGCCCGGCGCGGTCGCGATCGACGTCGGTTACTTCAATCCCGGAGGTTGCGGCGACATCGACCTCTCCGGCGGAATCGATCACCTCGCCGCCCTCTGCCCCGTGCCCGGCGGGATCGGGCCAATGACCATTTCCGCACTGCTCGAGCGGGTCGTCCTGTTCGCGGAGACCGCCGGGTCCTGACATCGCCGGCGGCAGGCGACACAGCCGGCAGCTTCAGTTAACGAGGGTCATCACGTGCCGGCTCGATGCGCGCGTGCGGCTGGATTCCTCCGCCCCTCAAGATCCGGGCGGTCGTGATGACCTGACCGGTGTGCCGCTGTGTATGCTCGGCGATGTGGAACAGCAGACCGATGAGCGTGCTGGGCACGCGCCCGCGGCCCACGTACCGCACTGCTGTCAATTCGTCCTCACTCGTGTGCTTCACTCCGTCCAGCACCCGGTCGAGGGTGCGGTCCACGCAATCGATCAGGTCCCGGGCGGATGCACCGCTGTCCTCCGGGCTCCGCTCACCGGCCAGCGCAGCGAGTTGTTCATCGCTGAGCGCCTTGCCCCGGGCATAGGTGAACAGCCGGTCTGCGCTTCCGGCGATGTGAACCAGGTGAAAGCCGATCGACGCCGCGCCGCCGGGCCGCTGCCATAGCTCGCTGTCCGTCAGCCCTGCCGCTGCCGCACGCACGTCTCGCTTCGCCTGCACGAGCGAATGCGCCACCGGCATGAGCAGGGTGGGGAATCCTTCGAGCGGTCCTTCGAGCCACGCCTCGCTCATACCGTCATTCTCCTCTTCCTGTCACAGCATTGTCGCCGCTTGCGGTTCGGCATCATGAATCCGACTCGCGCCTGCTGCCCATGACCCGGTGCCGTCATGCGCGTGTTGGCTGTCGCAGTCTCAGAATCGCTCGCCCTGCGCTTCCCTCAGGTGACTGCCGACGGGACGGATACGCGTCCACATCGCCCAGAAGTAGAGCGCGGCGCCCGCGATCTGGCCCAGGCCGCCGAGCACGACGACCCACGGCAGGAACGATGCCTCGGACCATGCGCGTGCCGCTTCGGCGATGAAGCGAGATCCTGTCGACAGCGCGAGAATCCAGTACGCGGCCTCGATACGCCCGGGTGAATACCGCTCGTCGTCCTTCGGTGCGCGCGGAAACAGCCACAGAGCCACTCCGAAGATCAGAAACATTACGAAGCCCACGAGTACGGCGTGAGCGTGAGCGGACACGAGGTGGGGGTGCGGCCAGATGTCGAACAGCTCCCGGCGCACGAGCAGCCACCCGCCGAGTGTCAGTCCGGAAAAGAGGAACAGGACTCCTGTCTTGATGAAGCGGCGAACGAGCGTATACACCGGCTACTCGTGTCCCTGAGCACTGGCCGGCATACCGGGCTGTGCGACCGTCAGCAGGAATGAGGCGCCCGCCTCGGAAGTCACCAGGTGCGGCACGCCGGCACCTGCAGCGAGCAGCTCGCCCTGCCGGACCTCGGTCGTGTCACCCTTCGCCGTGAAACGGATCACGCCATCGAGCGGCTGCACGGTGATCGGACCGTCCGCACTGTGCTCCGCCAGCCGTCCGCCCGCCCCCAGCACGACGAGCGTGACGCGGAGCGGCCCATCCTTCAGCAGCGTACGCGCGCAGCGACCGTGCTTCTTCAGCGTCTCGGCGTCCGCTGTACGCTCACGTTCCTGTTCGAGACGGAACACCATCACATCGCCGGAGAGCGGACGCTGAATGGAAGGCATCAGAGCATCTCCGGCGCTGCCGTGCGTCGGCCCACGATGACGCGCCACCGCTCGGGTCCCTTCTCCAGGTACTCGAACGAGAACGCGTCCTCGCCGCGCGTCGCGAGCAGCGTGTAGTACATGCATTCAGGATCGTGATCCACGACCAGCTCCATGGCGTCGCCGATGCCCAGCGACTCATACGCACCCATTATCGTCTCGAAGCGGTCCTTCGGCTCGACCGGTCGCACGTCCAGATGGATCTGCGTGTTCATTGTCACTCCTCAGGTTGCTGTCCGCACGGGCAGGTGAACCAGCTCCGGGGCGGACGACTTGCTGCCGCAGCCCCAGCCGCCCCGCCGCCCAAGCCACGTCTCCCATGCTACGCGATAGCGCGTCGAGCTCGGGGCAAGTATCACCGGGCCATCGTACGCAGCCAGGGCGAGACCGCCCATCAATGCGCCAATACCGCGCCCTTCCTGAAGCGACGACTCGGGCCCGCCACCGACGAACCGGATGTATCGCAGGCCTGGTTGCCGCAGCACCGTTTCAGCGGCATCCGAGACATCGCCGCTGGCTGCATCCACCTCCCACGCGTAGTCGAGGCCGGACGCGGTCAGCGCGGAATGCCAGGCACGCGGTGCGCCTGATGCAGCGACGAGTGCCCGTCCACCCGCGTCGACGATTCGTCGCGCCCGATGGATACGCTCCGCGGTATCGCACTCGTCCGCGACGATGATCGCCGTGCAGAGCGCCTTCGACAGCCGCGCCAGTGACGCAGCATCGCGCGAGTCGGCCGCACGATAGCCGGCGATGTCGACATTCGCTCCGGCCGCCAGCGCCAGCAGGTCCGCAATGCGGGCCTCATCGCCGGCTTCGACGCCGTGGCCATCGCCGGCACGAAGCTCGAGCGCGGTGAGCCCTCGTGCGGCGCAGGCGGTCACGAGGTCCTCCGCGCCTGACTCCGGTGCGGCCGCGGAGCTCAGCCCGAGTTTCATCAGGCCGCCGTCCTCGAGATCTGTACGCGCCACACGGACGGTCCCTGTTCCAGATACTCCCAGCCGAACTGACCGGCGTGCTGGTGCTCGAACTGGTAACGCAGCGGCTTCGGGTCGTGATCGTTCACAAGCACGAACGCCTCACCGGGCGACAGCGCGGTGAACGTATGGAAGATCGCCGGGTGCTTCTCACGCGGCGGGATGACACGTACGTCCAGGATTCGCTGTGCATCGCTCATGATATTCTCCTCTATTGGTTGCCGTGACGGATGAAGACACGCACGAGGTCCTGCTCCTGCTCCCGCACGTGATACGTGAAGCCGCGCTCCTCCAGCATGGGCAGAAGGAACTGCGGCACGCGAACGTTGATCTGCAGCAGTGTGGCACCGACAGGCAGCTCCTCGAGCGCCGCGAGCGTGCGCATCATCGGTTCCGGCGGCTCCATGCCGCGAACATCCAGCACGATGACGTCGCCTTCCGGATCCGCCGCGTCATCGACCGAACCCGGCGTTGTCGAACCCGGGGATCCCTTCTCCTGCGCAGCCTCTTCAGCCGTCGGAGGAAAGAACGAAACGCGCCAGTCATCGGCGGCCAGCTCTTCGGTCCAGTGCTCCAGGCCCTGCCGCTTCATCACCGCATACAGCGGTACCGGCTCGAAGATCGCCCGTATGACCAGCGCACCGCCTTCGGGCACGCTGCGCAGTGCCCCCATGATCAGACTGAATGGTTCCCGACCCGCGCGCAGCTCGTCGCGTACATCGAGCACTACGATCCGCTCATTGTCGATTGCCGCCAGCGCAGCCGGCTTCGATCCCGTGTCCATCGCCGCCACGTTATCCGCCTCCGTCATAGTGTTGGCAGCCACATCTCTCGCTGCCTCATGTCCGTTCAGCCTCGATACCAGTTCGTCCGCATCGACTCCGGCCATGCGCGCAGCCTGCTCTACCGTTACCAGGCGCGCCATGACCTTCCGCATACCCGGCGATCGCAGTCGCTCGAACGCCGGCGACAGCGAAGCGAAAACATCGATGAGCGATTCATCGCGGCCGATGACCGTCGACACGCGATCCGTCCGGGCGATCACCATGCACCCTCCCGGATCATCTCCGGACTCCACTTCGGATCCCACACCAGGTGCGGGTGCACCGCGCCCACACCCGGCACCGCTCCCACGGCGGCGAGGATCGCATTGGTGATATGACCCTCCATCGGACATCCGGGCGTTGTCAGCGTGTACGTCACCGTGACTGCGCTGTCGCAGATGTTCACGTCGTACACGAGGCCCAGTGTCATGATGTCGAGCCCGATCTCGGGATCGATGACGGTGCTCAGGGCCTCCGTCACAGCGGATTCGGTGACGCTGTCTTCTGCTGCTGCCGCGCCCGCTTCGTTCGGTTCGCTCATGGTCGTGTCCTCCATAGCTTCACCATCTGACCGGCCTCGATGGCGACACCACCGGCCAGCACCAGCGCCGCCGCTCGCGCAACTGCCGCATGGCCCGTCGCCACGGAGATGATCATGCCGGCCGCACCGGCCACCAGCGCTACGACAGCCGCCGTCGCAAGGCGCGCCGAATACAACTCGCTCACGCGTGGCACTTTCTGTTTGCCGGCAACCGGTCCGAACCGGTGATACCACACGAGGAACGGCACGATCTTGTAGTAGTGCGCTGCGACGAAGAGGCTGATGCCGAGCAGGATCGCGAGCACGTAGGCCGTGGCGGTGCGTGCGGTCGCCTGAGACAGAATTACCGGCGCTGCGAGCGCCACTGCCCCCGCGAGGATGGAGAGCGCTGCTGCCGCCAGGCGCATTCCGGGATCCAGCACCGGCCGGTGACGTCGCGCATAGAATGCACGGGCCTGAAGCAGGAACGAGATGCAGCCTGCCGCGATCAGTACCGCCGGCAGCCAGTAGCTCACCAGGCGCGGCGCGTGATGCAGGAATGCCAGCACGCCGGCTCCGCCCGCGATCAACGCTACCGCACCCTTTGCGAATCGGTCGGTGGCGCCGTGACTGAGCAGGAACATCGGCAGCAGCCGGTGACCCACACCGATCATCACGAGCAGCACCCACCCGGCGAGCGCCACGTGCAGGTGCACGCCCAGCGCCGACACCCGACCCGCACCCAGGTATCCCCACCGCAGGTTGCCGGCGAGTGCAAGCCCGAGAATCAGAGTGATGACGAGAAAGAAGGCAGCGCACGCGAGCGCCCACCACGTGACGTCGCGTCGCTTCGCGACGTGCAGCGTCGCGGCCAGGTTACCCGCGAACAGCAGGATGCCCGTGCCGAATGTCGCCGCGCCCGCCAGCATTACCACGGACTTCATCAGCACGAGACCGGTGACGAACGCGGCGAGTCCCGGCACGTACAACGCAAAAGTCACGTGGGCGAGTCGCACCGAACGGATCGGATGACCCAGCGCCACCGGCAGGAACTGGTACAACGCTCCCATGATCGATGTCGTGATCCAGCCCAGTGTGAACAGGTGCGTGACGCCAGCCACCCGCGGCGACAGGTACGCCCCCGCCGACAGGTCGCCCGAGATCACGACTACGCCCGCTACACCAATCAGCAGGAACGCCAGCGCTGCACTGAAATGTTCACCGGGCAGGATGAACGGCGGCGCGTTCGCCGCCGCACTGCCCGGGACGGCGGCGCGCGCGGTCCCGCCGGCGGCGACGACCGCGCCGACCCGACCCGCCGGTATCGGTGTGCTCCCGCCCGCAACCATTCCAACCGCCGTTGCCATCACGCCGCTCCGCGCCGGTACGTACACGAATCATCACCCGCGGGGATGTAGCTCAGCCGCGTCAGACCCTCGCCCATCAGCTCGCGGATGAAGCCGAGCTCCGCACGGCAGGGGATGCGCGTAACCTCCACCACATCCCGCAGCGGACAATGACAAAGACGCAGCTCCGCGCTCTCCGCACCTTCCGGCGCCAGCGCCATGAACCCGAGCTCCGACAGGATGCGCGCCGCTTCTGCCGCACGCGCTGCCCCCTCCAGATGCGATACGCGCGCGAGGGCCGTCTCCCGCCGCTCATCGATGTATGCGTCGAAAAACTCCTTCAGCAGGCCCTCGTGGCCGCGCGCCAGGAGATGCTCCACCAGGCCACGCAGAATCTCACCCTCCCGCCGGGGGAAGAGCGCCTCCGCGTCATCCGTCAGACCGTAGACGACTTCCGGCCGCCCCGGCCCCGACCGCCGCGTACCCTGTCGCTCCACCAGCCCCTGGCCGGCCAGCGCCTCCAGGTGGTGACGCACGGTCTCCACGTTCAGACCCGCCCCGTCGGCCAGTAACGGGATCGTGGCGCTACCCTCGCGCTTCAGCGTGTTCAACAGCATGCGCCGGCTGACGCTCAGCCCGGGCGCGCTCACCGCTTCACCCCGCCGGTCTGCCTCATCGGCCCTGACGGCCGCCTGCTTCGCTGAATCCTCTCGCTCCATGCGTCCTCTCATGTTGGCCACAGTTTCGCGGGCCGCGCGCCTATTGTCAAGAAGAAATTCTTGTTAATCCATGTGGGGGATTTCCTGACAGGATGCCGCCCTATTCCACCACAACAGAATCCTCCGCCGCCCGACGGCCGCCTGTCGCCCTATTTCATACCTTCAGGTCGTAAATACGCGGCCTGATGCAGAACAATCGATCAGGGCCTCCCCGGGGAAGGACCATGGAACCGTTCGTCAGGAACTTCATTCGGTCGAGTCTGCTGTGGCTCGGAGGCGGTGTGCTGCTCGGGCTGTGGATGGCGCTCTCGCCGCAGGCCATTCTGTACCGGCCGGCCCACGTGCACGCGAACCTGCTCGGCTTCGTCAGCATGATGATCTTCGGCGTCGCGTATCACGTGATCCCGCGCTTCACGGGAACGCCGCTGCGCAGCAGGCGAGTGGCGATCGTGCATCTGTGGGTGGCGAACCTGGGTCTGGCGAGCCTGGTGGGCGGCTGGCTGCTGCGGCCGACGGCGTGGGACGCGGGTACTGTCGCACTCGGCATCGGTGCCGTGGCGAGCGCGACCGGTGCGTTCCTTTTCATCGGCAATCTGTGGCAGACGCTGGCGCCCGTGCGTACGCCGCGCGGCCGGCCGGTCCTGCACACCAGGCCCATGGCCTGATGGGGGTCGTCCGCGCGCCAGAGGATACGGGTACTGAACCGCAATACTGGATGATGCACCTGCAAACCACCATCGTATGGATCACATGACGGAGCACAGGATGATTGACGCAGCTGAAGTGATGCAGTTGACCGTGAACGAAGCCATTCGCCGCTATCCGGGGACTGTCGCGATCTTCAATCGCCATGGCATCGACGCGTGCTGCGGCGGTGCGGCGCCCGTGGCCGAGGCGGCCGAGCGCGATGGTGCGGATCTCGTAGCGCTCGAGAACGAGCTGATGCAGGTGATCGGGCAGGCGGCATGACCGTGCTGACGGACGGGCCGGCCACGCGCGCGGATCGCCCTGCGAGTGCGGTGCTGTACGACAGCGCCGACGCGCGGGTCGTCGGCTTTCACCTGCTGCCCGGACAGCGCGTAGCCGAGCATCGCAGCACCTCCACCGTTACGATTCACGTGACCGAGGGCTCGGGCGTGTTCCGGGGTAAGGAGTCCGCTTCGCGACTGGAGGCCGGACAGATCGCCGTGTTCGAGCCGAACGAGACGCATGCGATCGATGCGGGCACGGAATCGCTCCGCTTCGTCGCGATCATCACACCGCGACCCGCCTGACGAACTATCCATGACCACCATCTCGGCCATCCCCGCTGCTTCCGGGCTCACGGACTGGCGACTGCGGATTCCGGAGGAGCGCCGTCGTCCCGTCCGGGTCTGGCTCTGGAGCATAGCCGCACTCACGTCCGCCGTGCTGGTTGTCGGGGGCATCACGCGGCTGACATTGTCCGGACTGTCGATCGTGAGCTGGGATCCGCTCTTCGGCGTGATACCGCCGCTGACGGATGCGCAGTGGCAGGCGGCCTTCGATGCCTACAAGCATTTTCCGGACTATGACTGGCGCACGGGCATGTCGCTCGCCGAGTTCAAGTTCATTTTCTTCTGGGAATACCTGCATCGTCTGCTCGCGCGGCTGATCGGATTCGTGTTTCTGGTTCCGTTCCTGTGGTTCTGGGCGCGCGGCTACTTCAATCGCGCGCTGACGGTTCGTGCGCTCGCGCTCTTCGCCCTGGGCGCCATGCAGGGTGTGATGGGCTGGTTCATGGTGATGAGCGGCCTGGTCGACCGGCCGAGCGTCAGTCACTACCGTCTCGCCGCACACCTGAGCCTCGCGTTCATCATATTCGGCTATGCGCTCTGGCTGGCGCGTGACCTGCGCATCGAGCGCGTGCGCACGGCCGTCGACGCGTCCGTCCATCGCATGCTGTCAGGCGGACTCGCCCTGCTGGGCGCAGTGCTCGCCATGCAGATCGTGTGGGGCGCGTTCGTGGCCGGCCTGCGCGCCGGCAAGTTCTACCCGACGTTCCCCCTGATGGGCGGGCGGCTCGTCCCGGCGGATCTGCTCAGGCTCGATCCGATCACGCGCAACTTCGTCGAGAACCCGTCGGCGGTGCAGTGGACCCATCGCGTGGTCGGCACGCTGCTGCTGGTCATCGTGGCCGCATTCGTTGCGCGGGTCTTCCGCACCGACACGGACGCGACGTCGCGACGGCTCGGCGTCGTCCTGCTGACCCTGATCTCCACGCAGTACGCGCTCGGCATCCTGACCCTCGTACAACTGGTGCCGGTGAGCCTCGGCGTCATCCATCAGGCCATGGCGCTGGTGATCTTCGGCGCGTGGCTGTGGTGGCTCCATCACGTGCGCAACATGACCGCATCCGGAAGAACCGCATGATTCAGTCAGCCGCACCACGGCCCGGACGGCCGGACCTGGCGGAGGTGGACTTCGAGCAGGCGCCGTTCCTCGTTATCTGGGAACTCACGCGCGCGTGCGACCTCGCCTGCAAGCACTGTCGCGCCGAGGCGGTCACGACCCGCAACCCGCTCGAGCTCTCGACGGCGCAGGGCAGGCGTCTCATGGACGATGTGCGCCGCTTCGGCCGGCCGCTCTTCGTGCTCACCGGGGGTGACCCCCTGAAGCGCCCGGATGTGGTCGAGCTCGTCGAGTACGGCGCATCAATCGGTCTGCGCATGGCCATGACTCCGTCCGGCACGCCGCTCATGACCGAGCCGGTGCTGCGCAGCCTGAAGGCTGCCGGTCTTTCACGCCTGGCGGTGAGCCTGGACGGATCGAGCGCGGCGATCCACGACGCGTTCCGCGGCGTGGACGGCTCGTTCGCGTGGACCATTCGCATGCTGGAAGTCGCGCGTGAGATCGGCCTCACGACACAGGTGAACACCACCGTCAGCATGCACAACCTCGACGACTTCGATGCACTGTGCGCGCTGATGGTACGGCTCGGCATCACGCTGTGGAGCGTCTTCTTTCTGGTGCCCACCGGCCGGGCAAAGGCGGACGACGTCGCCAGCGCCGAACAGTTCGAGAGTGTGTTTCATCGGATGTACGACCTGTCGCAGACCGCACCGTTCGACATCAAGAGCACGGCCGGACCGCAATACCGCCGGGTGATCCTGCAGCGCCAGGTCGCAGAGCGCCGTGCGGGCGATCGGACGGGCGCTCCCGTCCCGCTCACCGCCGGAGTAGGCTTCTCACTGGCCGACGGTGTCGGGCGCGCGAAAGGTGTGAACGATGGCGACGGCTTCGTGTTCGTCAGCCATGTCGGCGCCATCTACCCGTCGGGCTTTCTGCCGCTCGCCGCGGGCAACGTCCGCCGTGATGACATCGTGGAGGTATACCGGAAATCGCCGCTGTTCCGCGAGCTGCGCGACCGCAGCCGTCTCAAGGGAAAGTGTGGCGTCTGCGAGTATCGCGATGTGTGCGGCGGAAGCCGTGCCCGCGCCTATGCCGCAACGGGCGATTACATGGAGTCCGAGCCCTTCTGCGCGCATGTGCCTGTCCGGTGGCAGCGCATGGTCGACGCCGGCGAAGCGGAACCCGTCGAGGAATATTTCGCGCGCCGTAACGTCCTCCATCGTACCCTGCCGACCATGCACATCGCCGCCGCGGAGCCCTGAGCGTGTCATTCTACTTCATCAACGTGACGGTGCACGTCTTCGCCGCCCTGCTCTGGCTGGGCGGCATGTTCTTCCTCGCAGTCGTCGGCGCGCCCGTACTGCGCTCCGTCGAACCGCCCGAGCTGCGCGCGCTGCTGTTCCGCCGGCTCGGCGAACAGTTCCGCCTCGTCGGCTGGATGGCCATTGTCATCCTGCTGATCACCGGGACCCTCAACCTGTGGTTCCGCGGCATGCTGTCACTCGACGTGCTCGGCAGCGGTGAATACTGGAGTACGCGCTACGGCCGCTCACTCGCCTGGAAGCTCGGCGCCGTGACGGCCATGCTGATCGTGCAGGCCATTCACGACTTCAGCGTTGGTCCCGCCGCGTCGCGCGTTGCTCCCGGCACGCCGGAAGCGCTGGCCACGAGGAAGCGTGCGGCACTCCTCGCGCGGCTCAGCGCGGTCCTCGGCATTGTCGTGGTTATCGCTGCCGTACGCCTGGCCCGCGGCGGCTGATCGATTGTCCTGATCTCTGACCTGCGCCTGGCCCGTGGCGGCTGAGCGGTTCAGAACGTAATGAGCAGATCCGTGACGAGGGCGCCGAGGACCAGTGGCAGAACCAGCAGTGAGCTGAAGAAGAGGCGCCGCGCCGGGCCGCGCCCCGGCTCGCGGACGAACCGCCACGCATACAGTGCGTACGCCGCCCCCGTGGTCACCGCGATCGATGCGTACAGGGCGCCGGTCTGAGCGGTGAGCCCCAGCATTATGACGCACACGAGCATGGCAATGGCATACGCGAATGACACGCGCGCACTCGAACGGCCGGTCGGTTCCACGATGTTCAGAAGCACACACCCTGCGCGCTCGTAATCCTCGCGGCCCATGCAGCCGATGGCGAGGAAGTGCGGGATCTGCCACATGAACAGGACACCGGTCAGGGCGAGTGCGGCCGCATCGATCGGCACGCCCGCGGCTGTCCAGCCGGCCAGCACCGGCAGCGCGCCGGGGATCGCGCCCGCGAGCGTGCAGAACGCGGTCCTGCGCTTGAGCGGTGTGTAGAGATAGACGTAGCTGATGTGGCTCAGTACCAGGAACAACGTCGCGGCCCACGGCAGGAGCGCGAGTGACGTCGCGAGGCCGGCGGCACTCAGGCCCCAGCCGAATACGGCCGCCCTGCGCGCACTGATGAGCCCGGACGGAATCGGCCGTCCCGCCGTCCTCCGCATGCGGGCATCGCCTGCACGCTCCGCCACATGATTCAAGGCCGCGGCACCGCCCGACATCGTCATGGTAGCGAGGAGTGCGATGGCGAAGCGCAGCGGCTGGCTCCAGCCGCCACCGGCCGTGATGAACCCGGCCGCCGCACTCGTGCCGATGAACAGCGTGATGCCTGGCTTCGTCAGCTCGTAGTAGCCGCTCAGCACCTGCGTCCGCATCAGAGCCGCTCCACCAGGCTCACGATGGCTGCCGATCCGCCCGTCGTCGCGTACGCGATCCTGCCGTCCTGATCGATCACATACACCAGCGACGGATGCGTGACCTCGCCCGTCACCAGGTCGCGCGTACGCGGGACATCCCACGCGTCGAGCGCCGCTTCCACGTCCGGCACCGCACCGCCGAGTACCCACGCGTCCTCGGGCGGCAGTCCCCACGTCGTCGCCATCGACGGCAGCCGCGACGGAGTATCACGCCACGGATCCAGCGTGACGATCAGCACGCGCGCCGGCGTGCCCCCTGTGCGCAGCGTCTCCTGCGCCGTCAGCACGTGCTTCACGACGAGCGGGCACACCGTCTCGCAATGGGCATACGCGAACGTCACCAGAACGGGCGCACCACGGAGCTCGGGCAGGTTGCGCACGACGCCGTCATGCGCGAGCAGCTCGAGTGCCGGCGCAGTGCGATCGAGCCGCGGGTACGTGGACGGCGGTATATCAGTCCCGGGCTCCGGTATGTAGGACGCCACGCGTGCCTGCTGAACGCGCGCCGCGGCGCCCATGACCAGGACCATGCAGCCGAGTGCGAGCATGATCAGTGTGGCGGAAACCGCTCGTGACGTGCGCGCCCGCTCGAGCAGCTGCGGCACGCCCGACCACCATCCCGTCAGCAGGATCACGAGCATGCCGAGCGGGCCGGCCGTGAGACCGATCCAGCCACCCGCATTCGGCAGTCCGCTCTCCGTCACGCCGAAGCACACGTAGCGCGTGCGTTCCAGCCATTGGGGTCCGTCCTGAACCGGCCAGAACGCCAGCGCCCACCAGGCACTGGTGATGACGAATAACGCGATGAGTCCCAGCAGTACGACTCGCGCCTCTCTGGCCGGCTCAGGGATATGCTGCATCAGCCGATCTTCCACACGAAGGACAGCAGCTTCCAGTTTGCGAAGTAGTACGTTGCGAACGCGGCGAGGAATACGAGCACGAGGATCATTGTGCCCGGTGCCTGCCCCAGCCGCCCGGTGGGCAGGTTCGCTTCATCCGCCACGGTCACGGCCCGCGGCGGCCGCGTGATCCCCTGCGGCAGACCCTTCGCGCCGGGCACACGGTCCGCCTCGGTGAACGGCTCGCCGAAGAACACCGACCACACCGTGATGAGGATGTAGAGCCCGCCGCCGACCGCAGCGATCAGACCGCCGAGCGCCATGATCCCCATCAGTGCATCGACCGCGGGGTGGAACGCCTGCTCGAATGGCGCGCCCGTGAACGTGATGTCCCAGTGTCGGCGCGGAACACCGAACCCGCCGGAGAACGACATGAAGATCGAGAAGATCAGCATGCCGCCGGCGAACAGATACGGCTGCACCTGCGCCAGCCGCCAGAAAGCGACCTTCTTCCGGAAGATCAGCGGAATCAGATAATAGGTCAGGCCCATGAAGGCCATCGCTGTACCGCTTACGACTGTCGCGTGGAAGTGGCCGGGAACGCGCAGCGTGTTGTGGACCACGATGTTGATCTGCTCGGTACCGATCGTGACACCGGTGATGCCGCCGACGAAACCGAAGACGACCACGGACAGCACGAGCGAGCTGAAGCCCGGGTCACCCCACGGCGCGCGCTTCACCCATCCGAACAGGCCCTGACTCGCGCCGCGCAGGCGCTGGCCGATCTCCACCCCCGCCGGCACCGTGAAGCCGTGCAGCATGCTCGCGAGCACCGCCATGTACATGAAGTAGCTCGTGTTCACCACTTTCCACGACGAGCTGAAGCCGGGGTCCACCAGCAGGTGGTGCGCGGACGCCATCGAGATGAACAGGATGTAGAGCACGAACGCGGTGCGGCTGATCTTCTCGTTCAGCACCACGGCACCGACCGTGAACGCGCCGAGCAGGTACCAGATCGCGACCATCGCCGCAACGTTGATCTGCTGCGACGAGTGTCCGAGCGCCCACCACAGCATGCGGTAGACCTGCGGATCCACACTCATGAGCCCGATCGACCACAGGAACGTCGGGATGTACGTCGCGGCTCCGTGCAGCAGCGTGATTACCGCAATGATGGCCGCGGCCACCGCGCCGAACGTGATCAGGGGCAGTGACCCTTCGTAGGTCTTCTCTCGCTTCGCGATGACGAGCGTGGCAAAGAACTGGAAGCAGACCAGCAGCGCACCGACTGCGAAGAAGATGATACCCAGGTAGTAGAGCGGGTCGGCGCGCAGCGGTATGTACGACGTCATCAGCACGTCCGCCTTGCCCGTCCAGATCATCCACTCGCACAGCGTCGCCCCCACCGTCATCAGCCCGAAGTTGAACCACCCGAGCTTCGGCGCCGCGATCCGGCTGTTCAGCAGCGGCCCCGCCGCGAAGTACAGCACGGCCATCTCGAAGAAGATGATGAAGAAGATCAGCATGGTGAGGCCATGCGCCGTCAGCACACGGTAGAACATCGTCGGCTCGAGCAGATGCACGGCCTGCCAGCGCGTGAGCAGGATCAGGATCGCGCTGATGCCGCCGATCAGCAGCGCCACCGTCGCGGCGACCGCGTTTGCTCTGATCAGCTGCTCCGCGGGACGGTGCAGCTTCAGCCCAGTGACCTCACAAGTGCGGAACACGTGTGCCGTTGCACCCGCGGCCGGCTCCGGCCTGTCGATTACGGTCGCCATCAGTTCGCCTCCATGGCCTGCACGGCTTCGCCGGGCATCGTTCCATCCTCATTCGTCACGAGTACCTTGCCCAGCATCAGGTGATGGCCCACACCGCAGAACTCGTTGCAGATCACGCCGAAGTCGCCTGCCTCCGTCGGCACGATCTTCAGACCGTAGTCGTAGCCGGGAACGATCTGGAAGTTGATGTTGACCGGGTAGAGTGAAAATCCGTGATTCACATCCTTCGATGAGAGGTGCAGCGTGTACTCCGCACCCTTGCGCAGCTTCAGAATCGGGTACCAGCTCCACATCCGCCCGATCATGTAGATGTCACTGCCCGGTGGCGGCTCCACCACCGGAAAACCGTTCATCGTCCCCACCTGATAATCCGCGACGAACTGATTTACCCGCGCTTCGAACGCTGCCGGCTCCACCTTGCTGCGGATGCCCGACGCATTCTGTCCGCCCTTCCAGTGCCAGAGTGGCATCATCGCGAACAGCACCATGCACCACGCGAACGCCAGCCCGAACCAGACCTTCTCGGACTTGTGCGCCGGAACCCACCAGCGCCCCTTCGGCGCGACCAGCCCCGTGTTCATCGGGGCGCGCTCCGTGTTCTCCGGTATCGTCATGGCAGCTCCGCTACCGGCATGCTGGAGACTTCCCACAGGCCCCACCCGGTGTAGATCACGGCCATGATCACGATCCCCGCGATCATCAGCAGCAGCCAGTTGTCGTACAGGCGCTGGCCGAGCGGTATCTCCTGTGGATCCGGTTCGGTTCGCTTCGTCACGTCACTGCTCATCGGTACTCTCCGTGGACGGAGGAGGTGGGTGCGTCGAAAAGGGGATTAGACCATGTTGATATGAGGATATGCCCGGCTGAACTCACGGCCATAGTCGAAGTCCTGATCCTTTATCAGGAATTTCCCGACAACTCGTGCGGGTGTCGGCCGCTAGTCTGGTGGCAATGCTGCCACAGGAGGGCACAGGCTAAGCCTGGGTGTTCCGGTCGCGACGGATCGCGCGGCAGCCACATTCGACCCCAGGCGAGGATGCGACCCCGCACGAGCTACCGATTCATTTCGCGACTGGATGCCTGGATGAACCGGGCATTCACGTCCCGCTACAACCCGCTCTATCACAGCGGCGCCATCGCGGTCGCGATGCTCCTGGTGCTTGTGGTGACGGGCGTCTATCTGCTGATCTACTACCGCGTCGGCGCGCCGTACGCGTCGGTGGAGCGTATCAATGGCCAGGTGTGGACGGGCCGCTGGCTGCGCGGCCTGCACCGATTCGCATCCGATGTGGCTGTTGTGGCGGCGCTGGTGCATGCATTCCGGATGTATGCGCAGCGCCGCACGTGGGGCCCGCGGGCGCTGGCGTGGATCAGCGGAGTGGTGCTGCTGTTCGTCGTCCTGGCATCCGGCTGGACAGGGTACGTGCTCGTCTGGGATGTCCATGCGCAGGTGCTTGCTGCGGAAGGTGCGCGCTGGCTCGACGCACTGCCGCTGTTCAGCGAGCCGATCGGTCGATCGTTCGTCGGCGAGACTGAAGTGCCGAGCGCGTTCTTCTTCCTCAACCTGTTCGCCCACATTGCGCTGCCGATCGGTGTCGGCGTTCTCGTGTGGGTTCACATCGCCCGCGTGGCCCGTCCCGTCCTGCTGCCGTCGCGGCCGGTGCTCTGGGGGACCATTGCCGCGCTCACCCTGCTGGCCATCGCATGGCCGCTGCCGATGGCCCCCGCGGCCGACCTGCTCCGCCTGCCGCAGAACGTGCCGACGGACTGGTTCTTCGGATTCTGGCTGCCGGTCACACAGCGGCTGCCGGCGTGGGGCGTGTGGGTGCTGGGCGGAGTGCTCATGACCGCGTCGATTGCCATACCGTGGCTCACGCGCCCGCGTGTCAGCGCGCTCCCCGCACCGGCGGTGGTGAACGAACGCACGTGCACGGGCTGCGAGCAATGCGTCCACGACTGTCCGTACGACGCGATCCGGATGGTGACGCGCAGCGACGGCAGGGCAGGGCAGGTCGCCCGTGTCACGACCGACTTGTGCACGAGCTGCGGTATCTGTATCGGGTCGTGCCCTCCCATGGCCATTGGCGCTCTCGGCGTCACGGCGCGTGACCAGCTCGCGGAAGCACGCGCGTTTCTCGCGGAGCGTCAGCCGTCAGCGACGGACGTCGTGATCGTCGGTTGCAGCTGGAGCGCCGCGCGCACCGAGGCGCAACGGTCGGGTGCCCTCTATTTCGATGTCCCGTGCATCGGCGCGATGCACTCGTCCACCGTGGAGATCCTTCTGCGCGGTGGAGCCGGCGGCGTGCTGGTCGCCGGGTGCCCGGAACACGATGGCCGCACGCGCGAGGGCGTCACGTGGACGGAGGCGCGCCTGTTCCACGGCCGCAGCGCCGATCTCAAGCCGCGTGTCGATCGCAGCCGGGTGCGGCTGGTGCAGGCGACGCTCGGCGAAGGCGTCAGGCTGCACGAGTCCGTGCTCGCCTTTGCCGCGGAGATCGAGGCGCTTGCCGCCGACGCTGACCAGGTCGACGTCGTCGAGCTTTGCCGGAACGTCCACGCCGCATCCACGGGAGATCTGACATGACTCGAGAAGATCATCCGGTCAGGGTCGCAGGCGGGATGCGGTCGCGGGCGGCCCGGTGGCTGGCACCCGGCCTTGTCACAATCCTGATGACACTGGCGGTTGGCTGGCTGGCGCGTGCACCCTACCAGCCGCCGGGCGCCGAAGATGGTCTGCTCCGGCTCTCCTGGCGGATGCGGGCCCCTGATACCGAAACGTGCCGCGTGCGGACACAGGCCGAGCTCGATGCGCTGCCCGTCCACATGCGCACGCCTGAGGTGTGTGAGAGCCACAGCGCAGCCTGGGAGCTCGTGGTGCAGGTGGACTCGCAGAACGCCGATACCACCCGGATTCTGCAGGGCGGCGCCCGGCGCGACCGCCCCCTTTTCGTGCTCCGGGAGCTGCCCCTGGAGCCTGGGGCACATCATGTGCGGATAGGCTTCACGCCGGAGGAAGGCTTGCGGGAGAACGGGACAGCTGTCCCGCTCGTGTTCGATTCAGTGCTGTGGATCGCCCCCGGCGAGGTCGCACTGGTGACACTCGAGCGGGAGCGGGGTACTTTTATCGTCCGGCGTTCGATTCAAGCGACGAAAGGCATGACTGAATGAGTTCACTTGCTTACGCCACGCCCTCCATCATTCAGGGGGGCATGGGCATCGGAGTGTCGAGCTGGTCCCTCGCGCGCGCGGTTGCGCAGCGCGGTCAGCTCGGCGTTGTCTCCGGTACCGCGATCGATTCACTGTTCGTACGTCGCCTCCAGGACGGGGACATCGGCGGACACGTGCGTCGCGCGATGGAGCATTTCCCGATGCCGGCGGTGAGCGCCGCGGCCCTCAAGGCCTATTTCCTTCCCGAGGGGCGCGAGGACAATGCTTCGTACAAACTGCTGCCGATGTGGCGGCAGGTCGTCACGCAGGCGCGTGAACAGGTCACAATGCTGGCCAGCTTCGTCGAGGTGTTCCTCGCCAAGGAGGGGCACGATGGCCTCGTGGGCGTCAATCTCCTGACGAAGGTCCAGATGCCCAATCTCGCGACGCTCTACGGCGCCATGCTCGCCAGCGTCGATTACGTCATCATGGGCGCAGGTATCCCTCGTGAGATCCCCGCCGCCCTCGACGCTTTCGCCGAGGGCCGCGCCGCATCCATGAAGTTCGACGTGGAAGGTCAGCAGCGCGGCGAGAGCGAAAGCCTCGCCTTCGATCCCGCCAGACACTGGGATGGCAAAGCGCCCGAGCTGTACAGGCCGCGCTTCCTGCCCGTGGTCGCTGCGCATTCGCTCGCGACGGTTCTCGCGCGCAAGGCGACCGGCCGCATTGACGGCTTCGTCGTGGAGGGGCCGACCGCCGGGGGACACAACGCGCCGCCACGCGGAGGCACCGTCATCAATGACCGCGGCGAGCCGATCTACGGCGACCGCGACATCGTCGACCTCGGTGTCATGCGCGACCTGGGCCTCCCGTTCTGGCTCGCCGGTGGCACCGGCTCGCCGGAGGGACTGCAGGCAGCGCTCGACGCGGGTGCTGCCGGAATCCAGGTCGGAACGCTCTTCGCCTACACCGATGAGAGCGGCATCGCGTCGGACATCAAGCGTCAGGTGATCGGTCAGGTGCGCGCCGGTGTCACGGATGTGGTCACCGACGCGAGGGCTTCACCGACCGGGTTCCCGTTCAAGGTGGTCGGCCTGGAGGGCACCAACTCCGAGGCCGATCAGTACGAGAAGCGCGAGCGTGTCTGCGACCTCGGCTATCTCCGCAACGCCTACCGCCGCGAGGATGGCCGCATCGGCTACCGCTGCGCGGCGGAGCCGGTAGACACCTTCCTCAAGAAGGAAGGCGACGCCGGTGAGACCGCAGGCCGCAAATGTCTCTGCAACGGCCTCATGGCCAACATCGGCCACGCGCAGGTACGCGGCGGCGAGGCAGAGCGTGCGCTGCTCACCAGCGGTGACGATCTGATGCGCATGCAGAACTTCCTCGGTGACCGGGACGCGTACAAGGCCGACGACGTCATCGATTATCTGCTCGGCGTTCAGTCGTCGGAGTCGTGCGTGGTACGCTCCGGAGTACCCGCCTCCGCCTGGGCACCGGCCGAGGTGTAGGCACTGCCCGCGTTGTGACGGTATACCAGATCGCCGCCGGCCGCTCCCACCTGGACGCCGGCGGCGATCAGTGCAATGGAGCCGGCAGTCGTCAGCAGCCGGGCCGCGCGCCCGAGCGTCCCACCCGCCAGTCCGACACCTGAAACGAGCAGCAGCACACCACTGAGCACGAGGAACCGCTCGCCGGCCTCCTCGTGCTCGTGCAGCGCGTTCTCCGGTACGACGCGCTCGACCCGGTCCTCCTCTGAATCACCCGTCTGCACGGCGACGAAGGAGCTGGCGGCGAGTCCGGCGGCAACTGCGACGGGAATGGCCCACGCCCGCAGCGGCGCGACACCGCGCCGGATCGCCCACAGTGCGCCCAGCGCGAACAGCGGCAGCAGCACAACGAGCACGATCGGGAAGTGAACGACGACCGGGTGAAGCGGTTCTGGCAACATATGGCTATCCTCCTCCATGGGTTCCCCGGAATCTCGTCGGTCAGGGCGACCCGCCGGAATCAGACAGATGACGCATAAACCCGCTCACGGCGCCCTGTGCGACAAATGACGGAGTCACACGATGGAGGTTGACACCCCGCCCCGCATGCAACTGATACTGGCCATCGCACTCGCCGCCATCATTATCGGCGGTACGGTGGACCTGGTGCTCGATCAGCCTGACACGTGGTTGTCATTCCACGTGATCTTCGAGCTGCTCATGATAAGCGGCGCGGCGCTCCTGGCCGTCGCCCTGTGGCTCGGCTGGTGGCGCGCGGAGCAGTCGCGTCACGAGCTGTTGGAACGGCTCGAGCTACGCCGCGCTGAGCGCGATGCGTGGCAGGACAGCGCGCGCAAGGCGCTGGAGGGTCTGGGCGCGGCGATTGACGCACAGTTCAGTGACTGGCAGCTGACTCCCGCCGAACGGGAGGTCGCGCTCCTGCTGCTCAAAGGCTACAGCCACAAACACGTCGCTCAGGCTACCGGCCGGAGTGAACGCACCGCCCGACAGCACGCTGCCGCAGTCTACAAGAAGGCCGGGCTCGGAAACCGCAACGAGCTGGCCGCCTACTTCCTCGAGGACCTGATGCTGCCGCAGCACGACCGCCAGCCGCCGACTTGAGCCACCCCCACTCCCGGCCACGGACTCAGGGCTGCGCTTCGCGGCGGCGGTCCCGCTATTGCAGAAAAAAAGCGTGACCGTACCCGAGGAGAGCATTCATGAGTGGCTACATCACGAACATCGAGCGAGACACCCTCGCCAACGAGGACTTCCGCCGCGTCCTGTTTACGGGGCCGAACATGCAACTCGTGCTGATGACGCTGAAGCCTGGCGAGGACATCGGGCAGGAGACTCACGAAGGACACGACCAGTTCATCCGCATCGAGGCCGGGACCGGCCTCGCACGACTGAGCGGCGAGGAAACGCCGCTGCAGGATGGCAGCATTGTCGTGATCCCGGCAGGCGTCGAGCACAATATCCTGAATACTTCCAAGGACCAGCCGCTGCGGCTCTACACTCTCTACGGTCCGCCCGCGCACGCGGACGGGACCGTCCACCACACCAGGGAGGACGCGACGCTGGCAGAACATCATTAGCTGTCGGCAGGAGGACGGCGAGGCGAAAGCCCGCCGTCCCGTCGCCTCTCAGGTCGTACGGCTTGATTGATCCGGGGAATTCAGCGACATTGCGGCGCCGGGCCGTGCTGCACAACTGGATTGCATGCGCATCGGGCCGGGTGACCTGCCGGTGAGCCGGATGTCGTACCAGCACAGCCAGAACATTTGCGGGCGTAGCTCAGTTGGCTAGAGCGTCAGCCTTCCAAGCTGAATGTCGTGGGTTCGAATCCCATCGCCCGCTCTGACGTACGATAGAGCCCCCGCCAGCAGTGCTGGCGGGGGTTCTATCGTGGCGGGTGCACGCTTCACATCGTCAGCGGCAGCTGACCGTGCTCTTCCAGGGTCGTCAGCCGGCGCGAGTAATCCGGATGCTCGAAGTCGTGAAGCTCGAAGATGCGGACTGACCAGTCCGTCGCATGGGCGAGCGCCCACGTCTGCGTGATCTTTCCTGATGGATGAGTCTCGTTGAAATGTGCGATGGCTGCCCATTCTCCCGTGAACGGGGTCGCCAGCCACAGATCATCGAAGTAGATGGGAACGCGCGGCAGCGCCGGAGCCAGATCGAAAAGTCGGAGCGCCTCGATAGTCGACGAATAGTAGTCCAGGTCCATCATGACGGCCGCTATCGGGAACCGGCACCTCGACGCGAACTCCGCCGTCGTCTGCTCCACCGGCCCAAGCACCAGCTCCGCGCGCTTCCCACGCCGTCTCAGTGCTTCCTCGTCCATCGGGTAGTAGCCGGCGCCCCACTTGTAGGGCATATCCCGGTAATCCCTCGGCGCCGGCATGCCCGCACCCGAATCGAAGCCGGCAACATCGATCGTGATGTCGAGGTCCTGCTCCACTCTTTCTGCATAACCTTCGAGCGCGACGAGTCCATTGCCGCCGGCAACACCGAATTCGACCACGGTGGCTCCGGCGTGGCCCAAAGCCTTCGCGAGACGCGCTCCCTCACGCACGCAGTACTCGTAGTACGGATACTTCGGCTCAGGATGCCTTCGTCTCCACAGGCGCTGCGCAATGGTGGTCCTGTAAGGCTGAGGGTGCCGAAAGATGCGCCACAGCTGCTTTGTCAGGTTACGCAATCCACACCTCTCGCCCTCGTAATGGGAGAATCCGCCGTTCATTGGCACCTGATTCTGGCCACCACTCCCATGCACGGCCAGTGCGCGGGATTGAAAAAACCCCGCCAGCGCAGCTGGCGGGGTTCCTTCTCATTCCA
The DNA here is from genome assembly GCA_035461765.1 of Longimicrobiales bacterium. Lineage (GTDB taxonomy): Bacteria > Gemmatimonadota > Gemmatimonadetes > Longimicrobiales > RSA9 > SH-MAG3. The sequence continues at coordinate 2,231 of DATHUY010000157.1, read as the reverse complement.
CGCTTCCCCTGTGGTCAACCGTCCGACCCCTCGTCACCCCGGCGAGCGCGACGGATCGTCGCCATATGTGCTTTCGTACTCCATGTTGCCATCCAGCCGGTGCACCTTCACCTGCGACGGCTCCTCGCCGCGCGCGCGTTCCTTCGCCGCCTGCTCCGCCTCCTCCTTCGTGCGGAACTCCTGCCGGAAGCTGTCATTGTTCTCCTGCGTCACCAGCCACTGGGACTGATCCGCGTTCGGCACCACGTGATAGACCGTCCTGTTGCTTGCCATATCGTCCTCCTGTTTCAGTCGACCTCGCTTGAAGCAGAACGCGTGCCTCCATACGAACACGGGAACGGGAGCGGCATCGTGAACGGGTACCGGAATCGGGACCCGACCCCCGGATTCCGAGCCCGGGCGCGCGTCCTCCCGGCGGGGCGGCTGCTCCGCCGATGCCGCTTTCTGCCAAGACTTTTTCACTTTGCGCACCCTTTTCGCGGAAAATGCCCGCCGGAGTGGCAGGACTTCGGCCGCTTGGATCGTGTACAATTCACCGGCGACCCGACACCGGTCATTCCCCCTCAGTCCGATCTCATTCCACACCACAAGAATGCGCGGATTTCCACATCGGGGCGTGCCATCAGTCCGGATTCCGGACACTTCCGGGGCATATGAGTTGCCCGTTTCACGGCCACGCTCAAAAGCGTCAAAGCAGGCGATGTCGCCTCCAGCGGTCCGATCCCCGATGCCGGGAGGAACAATGAAGAATGTGCTTCGATTTGCCGTGTTCGCATTCGTGCTTGCGGGCTGTGCGGAAGAGCCGCTCGGCTACGAGTACGTCGACCAGTTCAGCCTGAGCATGTGGCAGGGTGACGCGGAGGGTGTGTACTTCCTGCCGCCGCTGCTCGAGCCCAGCTACGCGGGGACGTTCGATCCGGGGCGCAACCCGGTCGTCGTGGTGTGTGCGGGTGCAGCGTCGACGCCGTGCACAGCACCGGCAGCCGTGTTCGACATGGTGCTCGACGAGGGCGAGACGGAGGCCCGCGTGGTGCGCGTGAGTCTCCTGGACGAGCACTACAGCGTGAACTGGAAGGCGGCCGATGAGGCCCAGGGGCTCTATCGCATCTTCGTGCTCGAGAACGGCGTTACGCAGGCCTATATCGACGTTGCACTCACCCGTGGCGGCGCGAGCATCACGAAGGCGCGCCGCATCCGTGAGTATGGCGCGGAGGCAGCGCGCGAGTTCAACGGAACGCTGCCGATCGCGTTCCGCATGGAAGAGCGGGAGACGCCTGCGCCGGCCACGGGGCTCCTGGCTCAGTATTATGACTGGAGTGCCACGACGCCTGATTTCGCGCTGGCGACGCCGCTGCTCGAGCGACTCGACCCCGTCGTCAATTTCAGCGATCCGGTGGGCGACGGCGACGTGCTCGCCCTGGGCCGGAGCGACCACGTCATGGCACGGTGGTCCGGGTCGGTCGTGATTACAGAGACAGGCTTCTACACGTTCTGCCTGAGGACAGACAACGGCAAGCGTCTCTTCATCAACAATTTCCTGTTCTTCGAGGATTGGGCTGCAGGTCCCGAGACGGAACGGTGCGCGTCCTACTGGGCGAGCCAGGCGGGTCCGGTACCGATCCGTATCGAGTGGTTCCACGCCACCGGTGCGACGTCGGCGCAGCTGTTCTGGCAGAACACGGGCAGCATCGAGAGGCAGATCATTCCCACCTCGGCGCTCAGTCCGAGCTGATCCGCGCGCTGAGCCGCCGGCCTCCGAGCCGGCGGCTCAGCCGTCAGCCGTCCCCCCAGCCCCACTTGACGAACCCGCGTTTCCCCGATATTCTACGTGTCTGTCCCGGCGGTGAATTGCAGGGACGCTATATCTCCGGTGGGAGCATTTCCATTGCGGCAGCCTGCCGTGCGTTTACCACCGGGGTCGGCACAGGCGAGGCGGGCTGAGACGTAACCAGTGCAGCGCAGGACGCGCGACCCGACCGGGTTTCGCGCGTTCGTTCGTCTGCCCCCTCCCTGGCCAGACGGGCTCCGCCCGCCTCGGCCGCCGACCATCCAGCATACCGTGGGCGACCACGGCGTTCCGCTGATTCGCTTCAGCACGAACGCACCGACGGCGCGTGGCGTCGTCATGAGCATGCGGCGCAGGGCGTCGCGCGTACCGGGTGAACACCACAAGGGGAATCATGGCCAAGGCGAAGTTTGAGCGGACCAAGCCGCACGTGAACGTGGGCACG
>DATHUY010000156.1 GCA_035461765.1 Longimicrobiales bacterium | reverse complement strand
GGTTGTCGGCGCCGGTCTCGGCATCGGCCTGATCGGCTCGAAGATGACGGAGGGCATGGCGCGTCAGCCGGAGATCGCCGGCAACATCCAGACGGCGGCGATCATTCTCGCGGCGCTGATCGAGGGCGCGGCGCTGTTCGCACTGGTCATCGCGTTCCTGATCCCGAACTAACGCACGGTTGCCGGGTGCGGTGATCCCGCACCCGGTGCTGTGACCGCCGCGAACGTCGCGGCGGACTGAAACGACGAGACTTGTAATGAATCTGAATCTACTGGCGATTGCGGCGGAAGGCTCCGAGCCGAGCATCTTCGGCATCAATGCCGGCGTGTCCTTCTGGACGCTTGTCATCTTCATCCTGCTGTCGGTGGTGCTCTACAAGTACGCTTACCCGCCGATCCTCGGGTATGCGGCCGCGCGCGAGCAGCGCATTCAGGATGCGCTGGATGAGGCGCGCCGCCAGCGCGAGGAGAGTGAGAAGCTGCTCGAGCAGCAGCGCCAGGAGTTGCTGAACGCCCGGCAGGAAGCGCAGGGTCTGATCGCGGAAGGCAAGCATGCCGCCGAGCGGGTCCGCGACGACATGCTGGCGCGTGCGCGCGCCGAGCAGGAGGAGCTGGTGACGCGGGCGCGGCAGGACATCGAGCGGGACCGGCAGAAGGCCATCGAGTCGCTGCGCCGCGAGGCCGTGGACCTCGCGCTGGCCGCCGCCGGCAAGCTGGTCGGCCAGCGCATGGATGCGGCCGAGGACCGGCGCCTGGTGACGGATTACCTGAAGTCGGTGGACAGCGCGCCCGGCGCGGGAGCGGCATAGGTGCGCGACACGACGGTAGCCCGCAGCTACGCCGAGGCGCTGTTCGAGCTCGGCGAGAGGCACGGCGCGCACGACGACTTCGCGCAGGGGCTGAACGCTATAACGTCGCTGCTGGGCTCGGATGCGCGCGTGCGCGCGTTCCTCGAGACGCCGAAGATCGACGTCGCGAAGAAGAAGAGCGCCTTGCGCTCCGCGCTCGGCGACCAGGTGTCGCCCATGTTCATGAACTTCGTGCTGGTGGTGCTGCAGAAGCGGCGGCAGGCTCTGATCCGCGGCATCGCGGCCGAGTACCGGGAGCTGCTCGACGAGAAGCTGGGCCGGCTCCACGTGCAGGTGACACTCGCGCACGAGCCGGACGAGATGGCGGAGCGCGCCATCACGGCCGAGCTGTCGCGCATCCTCGGGCGTTCCGTGATTCCGCACATCTCCGTGGATCCGGCACTCCTGGGCGGTATCGTGGTACGCTATGGCGACCGCGTCATGGACGGGTCGCTGCGGCGCCGTCTGGTATCCCTGCGCCACCGCATGGTGGACGCGGCACTCCCGATGGGAGCGTAGACGTTCAGGATCCGCCGGCGCGCGCGCCGGTTTACGAACAGGCGCCGTGTGGCGCGTGGAATAAATCTCTGACGAGAACGAGACATGTCGAGCACGGAAACTCAGCTTCGAGCCAGTGAAATCAAGGATGTGCTGCTCCGCGAGATCGAGCAGTACAGCGAGGAGCTGAAGGTCGAGGAAGTCGGCGAGGTCCTGGAAGTGAAGGACGGCGTCGCGCGCATTTATGGTCTCACGAACGCGATGGCGAGCGAGATGCTCGAGATCACGTCGTCGGAGACGGGTGACGCGGTGACGGCGCTGGCGCTGAACCTCGAAGAGGACAACATCGGCGCCGTCGTCATGGGCGACTGGACGATGCTGCATGAGGGCGACACGGTACGGCGCACGGGACGCGTGCTCGATCTGCCGGTCGGTGCCGCCTATCTCGGCCGCGTGGTCGATTCGCTGGGCAACCCGATCGACGGTCGCGGCGAGATCGTCTCCGAGGACCGCCGCTTCATCGACGTGGTCGCACCGGGCATCGTGCAGCGCCAGCCGGTCAGCGAGCCGCTGCAGACAGGCATCAAGGCCATCGACTCGATGATCCCGATCGGTCGCGGTCAGCGCGAGCTGATCATTGGCGACCGCGGCACCGGCAAGACGGCCGTCGCGCTCGACGCGATCATCAACCAGAAGGACACCGGCGTCCTGTGCGTCTACTGCGCGATCGGTCAGCGCGCCAGCAAGGTGGCCAGCGTCGTCGAAACTCTGCGCGAGAACGGCGCGCTCGATTATACGATCGTCGTCGCCGCCAATGCATCGGATCCGGCGCCCATGCAGTACATCGCGCCTTACGCAGCGACGGCGCTCGCCGAGCACTTCATGTGGCAGGGCAAGCATACACTGGTGGTCTACGACGACCTCTCCAAGCAGGCGACTGCCTACCGCCAGATCTCGCTCGTGTTGCGCCGCCCGCCGGGCCGTGAGGCGTACCCGGGCGACGTGTTCTACCTGCACTCGCGTCTCCTCGAGCGCGCGGCGAAGCTCTCCGATGCCAATGGCGGCGGCTCGCTGACCGCACTCCCGCTGATCGAGACGCAGGCCGGCGACGTGTCCGCATACATTCCGACGAACGTGATCTCGATTACGGACGGTCAGATCTTCCTGGAGGCCGACCTGTTCTACGCGGGTCTGCGCCCTGCCGTGAACGTCGGTATCTCCGTGTCGCGCGTCGGCGGTGCTGCACAGACCAAGGCCATGCGCGGTGTCGCGGGCCGGCTGCGTCTCGACCTCGCGCAGTATCGCGAGCTCGAGGCGTTCGCTCAGTTCGGCTCCGAGCTCGACGCGGCCACGCAGAAGCAGCTGGCGCGCGGCGAGCGCATTGTCGAGGTGCTCAAGCAGCCGCAGTATGCGCCGATGCGCGTCGAGGAGCAGGTCATGATCCTGTACGCCGTGACGAACGGTCTGATCGACGACGTGCCGACGAATCAGGTGCGGGCCTTCGAGCTCGACTTCCTGGAGTACATGCGGACACAGAAGCCGGAGCTCGGCGAGAAGATCCGCGGCGGCGCCAAGCTGGATGAGGAGACGACCACGGCGCTGACCGCAGCGGTGAACGACTTCAAGCAGACGTTCCTGGCCGGGCAGAAGGCAGCGAAGGCCGCGTCTGCATCGGCGCAGACGGCGGAGAAGTCGAACACCGATGCGTCCACGGCGGGCAATCCGCTGGCATAGGGAACGATGGCGAAGACACTCGAGCTCAAGCGCCGGATCCGTTCGATCGGCAAGACGCGCCAGATCACGCGGACGATGGAGATGGTTTCCACCTCCAAGCTGAAGCGCGCCACCGACCGCGTGCACGCCGCACGTCCGTACGCCGCACGGCTGACGGAAGTCATCGGGCGCCTGATCGATCCCGAGCTGCGCGAGCGCTACCCGCTGCTGCGTCAGCCCGAGACGGTACGCCGCGCTGCCGTAATCCTCGTGACGTCCAATCGCGGTCTGGCCGGTGCATTCAACGTGAATCTCATCCGCGAGGCGCGCCGGCTCATCGAGCGCCTCCGCGAGGCCGGTGTCGAGGTCGAGATCCACGTCGTCGGCAAGAAGGCCGTGAGCTTCTTCCGCTACCAGAAGGAAGAGCTGGCGGCCGCGCGTTCCGACATCACGGACAAGCCGACGCTCGAGGATGCCATGAGCGTCATCGAGCCCCTGCGTGAGGCCTTCGAGGAGGGCCGTCTGGATGAGGTGTATATCGTCCACGCGCAGTTCCGATCCGCGCTCTCGACGCCGCCCGCGACAGTGAAGATCCTGCCCGTCTCGGCGGGTGAGGACAGCGGGAACGGGTCGGGTCGTACGCAGAGCTACATCCTTTCGCCATCGGCGGACGAGATCCTGAACCGGCTGCTGCCGCTCTACGTGCGCAACAGCGTGTATCGTGCACTCGTCGAGACGGCTGCGGCCGAGCACGGCGCCCGTCGCACCGCCATGAAGAATGCCACGGACAATGCGGGCGACATTCTCGACAATCTGAATCGTACGTTCAACCGCGCACGCCAGGCGCAGATCACGCAGGAGATCGCGGAGATCGTCGGCGGCGCCGCAGCGCTGGAATAACAGAAGAAGTCCCGGCGTCCCGGAGCTGCCAGTGCCCGGGATGACGGAGCTACAGAGCTAAACAACTCGGAGACAGACATGGCGCAGGCCGCAAATACAATGGGACGTGTGGTCCAGGTGATCGGACCCGTCATCGACGTGGAGTTCGAGACGGGCGGGATCCCGGAGATCTACAATGCGCTCGAGATCAAGCGTAAGGGCGAGAACGGCGGCGCGGACATCCGCGTGGTCGCCGAGGTGCAGCAGCACATCGGCCGCAGCCAGGTGCGTGCCGTCGCCATGTCCTCGACGGATGGCCTGACGCGAGGCATGGAAGTGCGCGACACTGGTCGCGCCATCGCGGTGCCGGTCGGTGAAGCGGCGCTGGGCCGTATCCTGAACGTGCTCGGCGAGCCGGTGGACGAGGCGGGCGAGATCGGCCCGGACGTCGAGCGCTGGCCGATCCATCGCGAGGCGCCGAAGTTCACGGCGCTCGAGCCGAAGACGGAGATCTTCGAGACGGGCATCAAGGTCATCGACCTGATCGCGCCGTACGTGAAGGGCGGCAAGACCGGTCTGTTCGGCGGCGCCGGCGTCGGCAAGACCGTCATCATCATGGAGCTGATCAACAACATCGCGATGGAACACGGCGGCAAGTCCGTGTTCTGCGGTGTGGGCGAGCGCACCCGCGAAGGCAACGACCTCTACCTCGAGATGAAGGAGAGCGGCGTGCTGCCCAACGTGGCGCTGGTGTACGGCCAGATGAACGAGCCGCCGGGCGCACGTCAGCGTGTCGGCCTGAGCGGCCTGACGGTCGCGGAGTACTTCCGCGACGTCGAGAAGCAGGACGTGCTGCTCTTCGTCGACAACATCTTCCGCTTCACGCAGGCCGGCTCGGAGGTGTCCGCACTGCTCGGCCGCATGCCGTCGGCCGTCGGCTACCAGCCGACGCTCGGCACCGAGATGGGCGGTCTCCAGGAGCGCATCACGTCGACGCGCGACGGCTCGATCACGTCAGTGCAGGCCATTTACGTGCCGGCCGATGACCTGACGGACCCGGCACCGGCCACGGCGTTCGCGCACCTCGATTCAACGACGGTGCTCACGCGTGCACTGACCGAGATCGGTATCTACCCGGCCGTCGATCCGCTCGACTCGACTTCGCGCATCATGGACCCGCAGTTCGTCGGTGAGCGGCATTACAAGGTCGCTTCCGAGGTGCAGCGGATTCTGCAGCGTTACAAGGAGCTGCAGGACATCATCGCCATCCTCGGCATGGACGAGCTCTCGGAAGAGGACAAGCTGGTCGTCGGTCGTGCGCGTCGTCTCCAGCGTTTCCTCTCGCAGCCGTTCCACGTCGCCGAGACGTTCACCGGCATCAAGGGCAAGTACGTGAAGCTGGCGGACACGATCGAGTCCTTCGAGCGCGTCGCCGCCGGTGAGTTCGATCACCTGCCGGAGCAGGCATTCTATATGAAGGGCGGCATCGAGGATGTGATCGCCGCCGCGAAGGACATGGCGTAATGGCCGATCGCCTGAAGGTCGCGATCATCAACCCGGAGAGCACCGTCTACGAGGGCGAAGCCGACATGGTAGTCGCGCCCGCGTGGGATGGCGAGGTCGGTGTGCTGCGCGGTCACGCACCGATGCTCGTCCTGCTCGGTGCGGGCGAGATGCGCATAAAAAGTGCCGGCGGTGAGCAGCGTTTTCATGTCGAAGGTGGCTTCATGCAGGTCGCCGACGACGTGGTCACAGTGCTGAGCGAGAGCGCTTCCAGCACGGCGTGAAGCCGGGCCGCACATGTTCGAGAAGGCCGGCCGCGGATCCCCGCGACCGGCCTTTTTCTTGCGACCGGCGGCCGCGACCCCGTTCGGGAGTCACTGGATCCGTCGACGTCGTTCTGACTGGAGGCGCACACATATGCGTAAGCTTTCGTATGTTTTCATGATCGGCCTGCTCGCCGGATCCGCGGGGCAGGTGGCGGCGCAGCCCTGGGATGTGCCGAGCTTCTTCTCGCCACGGCCCGGCGAGGACATCGGCATCTACGTCGTCGACATGGATGGCGCCGACGATCTCGGCATCGTGGGCATCTGGCGGCAGGAGGGGAATCTCAATCTGGGCGTGCGCGCGGGCGTGCTGGATGGCGACCACATCTCTCTGGGCGCCGAGTTCTACGGTCCGATCAGGGGCGTGAACGCTCCGATCTACATGTCGTGGCTGCTGGGGGTCGGAGGCACGTTCAACGGCGCGACCTGGCTGAGGATACCCGCAGGCGTCAGCATCGGCACCATCTTCGACGCGGGCTCACTGGACATCATGCCCTATCTGCATCCGCGCGTCGCGTTAGACTATGTTTCGTGGGATGCACCGGAAGGCGTCGACGACAGCGATTCGGAGCTGAACTTCGATCTCGATCTGGGCGCGGACATCAGTCTCGGTCCACAGTGGGTATTCCGCTTCGGTGCCACCGTCGGCGATTTCGACGGCATTGGCGTTGGCATAGCTTACAGAATGGGGCGTCGACTCGTCGTGCGCTGAGCAATTGAGAATAGACCTTCACATACACAGTACAGCCTCGGATGGAAGCCTCTCGCCCGGTGCGGTCGTCGCGGCCGCCCGGGCGGGCGGGCTCCACATCATTGCCATTGCCGACCACGACACACTGGCTGGGGTGGCGGACGCGCAGGCGGCGGCAGAGGGGTCCGTCCACGTCATTCCGGCACTGGAGCTCTCCACCTACTACGCGGGCGCCGAATACCACGTGCTCGGATACTACGTCGACACGACGAACCGCTCGCTGAGGGAGCATGGAGCGCGTGCGTCGGGCGCGCGTGAGATACGCATGCATCAGATGCTCGAACGTCTCGGCTCACTCGGCGTGAAGGTCGCTTTCGAGGATGTCCTCGCGGCGGCCGGGACGAAGCCGGACAGCCTCGGACGTCCACACCTCGCCCGCGCGCTGCACCAGCGCGGACACGTCACGTCCGTTTCCGAGGCGTTCGATCGCTACATCGGCGACCAGGGTCCCGCATTCGTACCCTCCGCTCTCATTACCCCGTTCGATGCCATCGATATCATTCATGGCGCTGGCGGTGTCGCCGTGTGGGCGCACCCGCGCCCCGACGCGCTGCAAACTGCCCTTGGGGCTTTCGTTGCGCACGGTCTGGACGGCGTCGAATGTTACCGGCCGCGTCTGACGCACGGCGACACCGAGCGGATCTCCGGGATTGCCATGGACGCAGGGCTCTTCGTCACAGGCGGCTCCGACTGGCACGGCGAATGGCAGGGACGACTCGGCGACTTCGCCATCGAGCGCGACGACGTCGCACGGTTCCTCGACGTCGGCGGCATCTGACAGCTCACCTCGCCGTGAGCGCTCTGCAATGACCCCGCGGCGCGCAGTGTGCACGGGAACTCGCCATGGCTCGTGACGACCGATACTCACGGCGCAGTAGATCCAGCACGGCGCGGCGCGCACCGGGCCCGGCTCGGCGTGGGTCTTCATCGCGTCCTGAACAGCGATCGTCGCGGCGTTCAGTGCGCGGCCGCCGTCCGCGCCGCGGAGTGGCCGCGGCTCAGCGCTCCGCGAGGGCCCGGCTGAAGAAGTTCCGACAGGGTTCCATGCTCGCTGTCGCGATCACCGGGCTCTTCCTCTTGCTGTGGGGCGTGCCGGAAGACGCGCCCGCGCAGCAGACGCCGGGCGACGCGGTCGTTGACACCGTCGCCGTTGTTGACACTGCAGCCGACACCGCAGCCATTCCTGACTCGCTCCTCGACACGATGCGCGCCGATCCCGGCCGCAGCGTGGAGGAGGCCACGAGCACGGTTCGCCGCTTCGTCCTCGACTTCACGACTCTCCTCCCCAAGATCCTCATCGCACTCGGTCTGCTGGTGGCCGCCGGCCTCATCGTGCGGCTGGTGCGCGCCGTGCTGCGCAGAGTCCTGGGGGAGTGGGAGAAGGCGGACGCCGCAACAGCCATAGCCGGCATCCTGATCTGGCTGCTGGCGTTCGGGATCGCGCTGAGCGTGATTGCCGGCGACACGCGCACACTCATCGGCTCGATCGGCCTGCTCGGTCTCGCGCTCTCCTGGGCGCTGCAGGCACCGATCGAGAGCTTCGCGGGGTGGCTCCTCAACTCGTTCAAGGGCTACTACCGCGTGGGCGACCGGATCGCTGTGGGTGATGTATTCGGCGATGTGTATCGCATCGACTACCTGAACACCACGGTCTGGGAAGCGGGCGGGCCCGACAAGCCGGTGCAGGGCGCGCAGCCCACGGGCGCACTCATCACATTCCCGAACTCGGAAGTCCTGCGCGCCAACATCGTGAACTATACGCGCGGCTTCCCGTTCGTGTGGGACGAGGTCAACATCGGCATATCGAACGACAGCGATCTGGGCTACGCGATGCGAACCATCGCAGCGGTCGCGCGCGAGGTGGTCGGGCCCGTCATGCAGGGACCGGTCGATACGTACCGGGCGATCCTCGATCAGGAAGGTCTGGCATACGACGTCGCCGACGAGCCGCAGGTCTATCTCTCGCCGACGGAGTCATGGACGGACGTCGTCGTCCGCTATCTCGTGGACGCACGCGAACGCAGGAAGTGGTCGAGCGCCCTTCACCTGCGCATCGGCGAGGCGATCGCAGAACCGGAGCATCGCGAGAGGATCAGGCCGGCGTACCCGGTCCGGCGCGTGGATCTCATCACACCACCTGGAGGATCGCTCCCTTGAGATAGGACGACTCGGGGATCTGCACGATCTCGGGGTGGTCGGGCGCCTGGCCGCGCCACTCGACCCAGCGCACCGGCCGGCCGGCGTCGGCGGCGGCGCTCGCCAGCATCTCGCGAAAGAGCCACGGGCTGAGGTGATAGGAGCAGCTGAACGTGCACAGCATGCCGCCCGGCCGCAGGATCTTCATGGCGCGCAGGTTCAGCTCCTTGTAGCCGCGCAGCGCCGCCTGCACGGCGTCCTTCCTCTTCGCAAACGCCGGTGGATCCACCACGACCGTGTCGTACACCTCGCCCGCATCGTCCTGTGCGCGCAGATAGTCGAACGCGTTGGCCTCCACGAACTCGATGCGCTCGCCACACGCTCCGTTGAGCGCTGCGTTCTGAGCGGCCCGGGCCAGGGCATCGGCCGATGAGTCTACGGCCGTCACGCGATCGGCGCTGCCGGCCAGATGCAGCGCGAAGGAGCCGTGATAGGAGAAGCAATCGAGCGCGCGCCCGCGCGCCACCGCTCCCGCGCGCGCGCGGTTGTCGCGCTGGTCGAGAAAGGCGCCCGTCTTCTGCCCCGACCACGGCGCGGCGAGGTATCTGACACTCGCCTCGCGCACCTCCAGCTCTTCCGGCACGCTGCCATGCAGCAGCTCGATCCCCTCCGGCAGCTGCTCCAGGCGGCGCACGGGGACGTCGTTGCGCGCGAGAATGCCGGCGGGCGTACACGTCTCCAGCAGAGCGGCAATGATGGGTGCACGGAACGTCTCGAGTCCCGCGGAGAGCAGCTGCACCACGAGGTGGTCGCCGTAGCGGTCGACGATCAGCGACGGCAGGCCGTCGGCTTCCGCGTGTATGAGACGGTACGCCGTTGCGTCCGGCGCCAGCGCTTCGCGGTACTGTACTGCCGCCGCAACGCGCGCATGCCAGAACGCAGCGTCCAGCGCAGTGCGCTCGCGACTGACGAACCGCAGTGCGATCTGCGATGTCGGGCTCCACAGCGCGGTGCCGGCCAGCGTGCCGGACTCGTCCACGACATGGACCGCGCCGGGATCGTTGCCGGGCGCCACGACCACGTCGCTGCGGTATATCCACGGGTGCCCGCCGCGCCAGCGTGCGGCGCCTCGGCGGTTCACCACTGCCTTCTGCATCTGGCGGACCTGGTCCGGGTTCGTCACGTTTGCCCTGTCCTCTCTGCCATCACGGAGGCGCGAATGACAGCGGGAAGCGATCCGTATTGCTCCAGCCCTCTGCGTCGGCCTGCAAGTCTAACGCGGTCTTCGCACGCGAACCATGCGCGCTCCCGCCCGGCGGCCGCGCGGACGGGTGAACTGCGCCGGATGCAGCCAGTCGCCGAACCGCGCCGCGTGCATCAGTTGCTGCTTCCTCTGCTGATGCCACTGCTCGTGGCGTGCTCGTCCTCCGCGCCGCAACCCGACGACGCGGCCGACACGGCGGCCGTGGCCCCGGGTGATAGCCCGACCCATACGCCAACGGCTCCGCGGCCGGATTCTGCCGCGGCTCAGGACACGTTCTTCGAGGGCTCGGAGACGATATGGCTCGATGCCGAACGACGCGGTGTGACATTCCGCGCCGTCGGACAGGAGCCCGGGTGGCTTCTCGAATTCGGCCCCGAGGGACAGCTCAGGCTCGTCACCGACTACGGTGCCCGGGAGCGCATCCTGCCGATCCCTGCTCCCGTGGTCGATTCCATCAGCTGGACCACCACGTACCGCGTGGTCGCGCCCGACGTCGACCTCACGATCGACATCCGCGATCAGCCGTGTGCGGACACCATGAGCGGCGAACGATTTCCCGCGACCGTCACCGTTGTGCTGAACCGGATGCAGTACAGCGGCTGCGGCCGCGCGCTCGACCTGCTCCCGTAGTGTTGCGCTGAACCGCATGTGACCGGCTGCCAGCGTGCACGCGACCTGTTCCGTCACCGGATGCGGCGACGCGCGCGGGGTTGACGGCGCTGATGGTCTGCGCGATTATTCCCGGCTCGGTCGCACTGTCATGAAGGTGCCGTAAGACCTTGACCGATGGTGTGACAGACGTTAGGTTGGATTGCTCGGCGCGAAATTGTTCGCGCCATCAGGTGCGGCGCCACAACGCCGACAGCTATTTGACAATTCGGGTGATTGGGATCGTCGAGAAGACGAGCGCTGATAGGCGAAGTATTGTACCGGTGGACCGGACCAATACGTCGGTATGCGTGGGGCCCGGCTGCGCGCGAGCGTGGTTGAGGTGTCACGAGTGCTGA